>JAAYVF010000062.1 GCA_012517325.1 Myxococcales bacterium
CAAAGCCCGATGCAAAACGGAAAATCGAAAGGGAACAACCAACTGGACGTGGGTCTATCAGGCCTCGGCTCCGAACTCTACGTAACCAAGGGGACATTTTTGCTGCACAGTTAAGGGGACATATTGCCTAAGTATAAACACTCGGCGATGGCGCGATATTCCGCGACGATGTCCCGCGCGGTGCGCGCCTTGGTCAGCGGATCGACTTCATACAGGCCGTATTGCTTCATGCCCTGGTTCCATTCGTAGTTGTCGATCAGCGACCAGTAAAAATAGCCGCGCACGTCCGCGCCCTGCTCGATCGCGTACCACAGCCAGCTCAGGTTTTCGACCAGATAGCGCTTTTCCTTGGCCCAGTTGTCGGCGGGGTCGGAGCGGCCGTTGTTTTCGGTGATGTACACCGGCACGCCGAGCTTTTCGTTGATCAGCACCGCCATCTCGTAAATCCCGCGCGGATAAATCTCGTCGATGCGCATGGTGATCGGGTTGAAGGTCATCAGGGGCGAAAGCCACGGCAGCAGGCTGAACGGCAGGCCCGACACCGTGATGCGCGCGTAATAATTCAGGCCGACGAAATCCAGCCGGTGGGCCAGATCCTCGCGGTAGACGGTCTGGCCGTCGAGGTTTTCGTCGAACCGGCCCAGCGCGACCGCATTGAGAAACACCATGTTCCACAGGTAGAACACATTTTCGGCCGCCTGCCGGTCCAGTTCGCTGTCCGGATCCTTCGGCACGGCCGGCGACATCGCGTACACCACGCCGACCTGATTGTTCACCCCGTCGCCGTCGGCGTCGACCGTGTCATTGGCGCGCACGGCGTCCACCATCCGCGCGTGCCCCTCGATCATCGCCGCCATCACCGTCTTGAATTCGTTGAAGCGCAAAAACAGCGCCGGCGGGTTGCTGCGCGAATCCGACGGATACAGGTAGCCCGGCAGCACCACCGCGAGCGGTTCGTTGAGCGTCGCCCACAGGTCCACCTCGTCGCCGTATTCGCGCGCCACGAACCCGGCGTACTTGGCGATTTCGGCGACGGTCACGTCCTGGTCGACCCAGCCGCGCGGCGAACAGTTCTTGAAATCCACGTGGCAGCCGACGCCGTCGTGAATCCACCGCGGCAGCGTGTAGTGATTCAACGTCACCAGCGGCTTCAACCCGCGCTCGCGCAGCGCCGCGAAAACCTGGTGGTAATGGGCGACCGCCGCCGCATCGGCCACGGCGAGCAGATTTTCATGGCCCGTAACGCCGATCGTCGAAGTCGGAAAAATGCGGCTCCATTCGAGGCCGAGCCGGAAACCGTTGTGCTTCAGTTCGTCCGCCGCCCGATCCAGATCCGCTTCGTACAGTTCGTAATGGCCCGGGCCGACCGTGGCCGGGTCGCCGCCGACCACGAAAGCCAGCGGATCGTCCACCGTCGCGGGCGAGGTGACGAATTCGTACCAATCGGAATGGGAGTCGGTGCATTCATCGGGGGACAGGCTCGGGCAGCCCATCTCGATTTGAAAGCCGGAGGTCGCCGCGCCGAACAGGAAGCCGTCGGGGAATTTCAGCGTCCCGTCGCCGGCATCGTCGTCGCCCGCGTCGTCGTTGTCATCGTTGTCGTTGTCGTCATCGTCGCCGGGCCCGGCGGCGTCGTCGCCCGCGTCGTCGTCATCCGAATGGCACTGCGTCAGCCCGACGAGCAACGAAATCGCCAGCAAAACCAACAGCAAACTTTTCGTCCGAAATTCGCTCACGATTTTCTCCCGCGGTGAAGAATGGTCGGCGCCCTCTATTTTATCCCCTTCGCCGTCGCGGCCAACCCCTTCCCCGGCCCGGCGGCCGCTCCCGGATGAAATACTTGTCGTTTGCCGGGTCAAGGAATAAGATGAAGCCGCAACTTTGAACCGCACACCCGGCGGAATGTCGTGTTTTTTCGGGACCGCAATCGGAGAACCAACCGGCGATCGTTCACCTGGCGCCATCGGCATTTTCAGGTCCAAAGCAAGGGTTGATTCGATTCCATTACCGTTAACAAAAAAGGGTAAAGGAGGAATGACCATGAGTTGGAAATGGGCCTTGATTCTCGGCGTGGTGGGTCTGCTCGCCATCGGCGTTTTCGCCGCGTGCGGCGACGACGACGATGACGACAACGATTCCGGTTCGACCGGCGACGACGATGCCGCCGGCTGCACCCAGGAATCGCTTTGCGAAATGGCGGTCGAATGCGGCCTCGGCTACGACACCGTGGAGGAGTGCCTGGAAGCCGCCGACACCGGCGTCGGGGATTGCGCCGATGCCGCCGGTCTTTTGTCGTGCAATTGCGACTGCGGCGACGCTTATGATACCTGCGAGGATTGGAGCGCTTGCGGCACCGAATGCTGGGAAACCTATTGCTGACCGCCGCGCGCGGCTTTGGGGAAACCGGCCGCGCCGCGCGTTGACGACAAGTGCAAACCCATTAGGCAAAATGGGGCTGAAAAAAAGTCGAGCGTGAAACAGGGAGGGACTTCATGAAAACCGGTTTGTATTTCCTTTGGGCGTTGAGCGTCTTGATGCTGGCGACCGGGTTGTTCGTCGCCTGTTCCGGTAATGATGACGACAATGACGACAACGACGACGCGGCTGACGACGACGCAGGCGACGACGACGCGGCCGATGACGACGCGGCCGACGACGACGCGGCCGACGACGACGCGGCTGACGACGACGCGGGCGACGACGACAACGACGACGCCACGCCGCCGCCGGGTTGCGACACGCTGCAACAAGGTTTGAACGCCGGTTTCATGGTCAACGGCGTTTCGCGCAGCTTCTACATCGACTTGCCCGCCGGCGTCGAGGACAACTGGCCCTGGCCGGTGGTCTTCAGTTGGCACGGGTACGGCGACACCGCCGCGAATTTCCGCGGCCTGATCGACTATCTGGTCGACAACGACGACATGCCGTTCATCGGCGTGACCATCGAGGACAGCAACATGATCTTCGACTGGGACATCATGGACGGCACGGCGGAAGACAACCGCGAGGTACTGTTGTTCGACGCGCTGCTGGCCGAGATCGACAAATGCTGGGGCGTGGATCCCGACCACATTCACACGATGGGCTTCTCGTTCGGCGGCGGAGTTTCCGACCTCCTGGGCAGCCGGCGCGGCGAGATCATCGCGTCGATCGCGACCTGCTCGGGCGTGTACGGTTCCGACCCGGCCAACGTGATCCCGTACGCCATCGCCGATTGGCCCGACCTGTCGGTCATCCAGAACAAGTACGTCGAGTTCCGGCTGCACGGCGGCGTCCTGGACAACATGGTGCTGCCTTTCGGCCAGTACGGCACGAACGACGTCATTTACCTCAACGAGAAGGGGCACGACGCCGTCGAGTGCATCCACCCGTACATTCACAACATGGGTTTCATGTTCATGGGGCCGGAGACGTTCATCGAGTTCTTCGCCGACCATCCGTACGGCACGACGGTTTCGCCGTATCAGGACGGCCTGCCGGCGGATTACCCCAACACGTGCGCGTACAAACCGAAACAGTAAGCCGGACCGGTCGGGAACATCGCCGTTCCGTCAACTCATTCTACTAAACGCTGACCGCCGACTCGGCGGTCAGCGTTTCCATTTCAATTGAAACTCGATTTCCTCCCCGCCCTTTTCGCGCTCGTGTTCGATGTTGATGATCGCGTCGGGCGGAATGTTGATCCTTTCACCGGCGATCTGCAGACGAAACGGCCGGCCACTTTCGAGCGCGTCGGCCAACCGGCGCAGCTTGGCGATGAACTGGGTTCGCGGATAGGCTTTTTCGATGTCGCGGGCGCTTTTTCTTTTCATCGGCTCCTCCTGTTCCCATTCAATCCGATCCGCTGCGACCCGGGCAAGGAAAAATTCAATCTTTTTGAAACAATCGCTCGATCAATCGTTTGAGGCGGGGGATTTCGTCCGGATTGCGCAAGAGGTAGGTCGGCGGTCGTTGGCCGAGCGCCGCCTGCGGCGCGCTCATCCAGGATTGCACGCCCGCGGCCGAATCGCGGTAGAGCGCCGCGATCATTTCCAGGTGATCGAGCGGCAATTCCGGGTAAGTCAGCTTGAGTGTCTGCAAAGTCGCGGCCGTCACGCGCCAGCGCGGATCGCCCGGCGGGCAGCGTTCCGCCCGGCGATCGACGAACGCCTTGATCTCTTGAAAAAATTCGACTTTCAACCGGGCGGCGACGCCGCGCAGGCCGTTCATCGCACGCGCCTTTCAAACCGGCGGGGCGTCACATCGCGAAGTCGCCGCAAACCACCGTGCCGTCGGAGTCGACGACCATGATCAAATTGTCCTCGGCGATTGTGCCGCAATAAAACGTCACGTCGCCCGCGTAGACGCCATCGTTGACCGTAAAGTCGATGTGGTTGGCTATCGTCGGCTCGGCGCAGACTTCATCGGGAAAGCTGGTCTCCGGCCGCGGGAACGAGCCTTCCAGTTCGCCGGTCGTCGCGTCGAAGCGCGTTCCCGATACCTCGTAGGTTCCGACGTTGTCGCCCTCGGGATCGACCAGACCCGTGATCGCGCCCGACGCGATATCGATGTTCAGCCAGGCCACCCAGACCTTCTCGACGGCGCCCATGTGGGTGGTGCCGTTGATCGTCAGGTCGTAGCCGTCGCAATCGCCGCCGGCATCGTCATCGGCCGCGTCGTCATCGGCGGCATCATCGTCCGTCGCGTCATCGTTGTCGTCGTTGTCGTCGTCGTCATCGCAGGAACAGCCCGGCGCCACGAACAACAACACCCCGGCCAGCAGCCAAAAAAGCCACACCGCTTTCATCGCCTTCCTCCTTGAGAGACGTTGATCGTCGTCACCTGTTTGAAAAATCGAGCTGGGGTGAATCGAGCGAAGTGAAAAATCCTGTGCCGGTGAACAGGGTCAGCCTAGCATCGCCGCCGCCGGGGCGCAAATCGGCGGCGGGTCAGGGCAGCGGCGCGAACTCGACGATCACCGGAAAATGATCCGAGGGGAAATGGTCGCCTTCCCGGAAGTGCGAAATTTCGCCGGACAGCGGCGTGAAGTCGTCCGAGGTCAGAATCCAATCGATGCGCGCGGCCTGGCTCGGCACCTCCGAATCCCACGGATGGGACGAGCCGGCCTCGGGCAGGCCGAGCGTTACCCAGGGATCGATCAGGTCGCCGGTGACGCCGTGATATTCCAGGTCGCCGGTCAGGATCCGGTAGGCGTCGCTGGTGCCGGCCAGATTGTTGAAATCGCCGGTGACCAGCACGGGCAGGCCGGGGGCGAGCTCGGCGATTTTTTCGAACAGCAGCGCGGCCGACCGCTGCGCCACCTCGTCCTGGTCGGTGTAATCGAAATGCGTGTTGAAATGGACGAAGGAATCGCCGGTCGACGCGTCTTCGAGCCACGCCCAGGTGACGATCCGCGGACAACACTGGCTTGAACTGAACACGCTGCCGGGCACGTCGGGCGTGTCGGAAAGCCAAAAAGTGCCGGTGTCCAGCAGGTCGAAACGATCCAGCAGATAGAAGATCGCGCAATGTTCCTCGGGAAGGAGCCGGCGTGACTCGCCGACCCACTCGTACCCGGGCACCGTTTCTTGCAGATAATCGAGCTGGAATTTCCAGCCTTCCTGCGTGCCCATGAGCGCCGGCGTTTCGGACGCGAAGAAATCCGCCGCGATCGACTTGCGCCAGGGCCACGAATCCAGCCCGTCCAGCGCCATGCCGGTGCGCAGATTGAAGGTGATGACCTTCAGATTTTCCGGCGGCGCGGTGTCGTCGTCATTATCATCGTTATCGTCATTGTCATTGTCGTCGTTATCATCATTATCGTTATTGTCATCATTATCATCATTATCATCATCCGCCGCCGGCGGCTCCGCGTCGTCTTCGGAATCGTCGTTTTCGCCGCAGGCGGAAAAAACGAACAACAACAGGGCGGTCAGCAAGGCAATCAATCCGATCCGCATTTGTTTTGGTCCCGCGTTCATCGACAAACCTTTCGCCGGCTGCCGGTCCGCATTCAATAATCGTCGCCTTTCGGCGGATGAGCCCGGCCGCGGAAATTGACCTCGTGAATGGGAAAACCGTCCCGGACATCGGAATTCATCACCGACGGCGAGGGAATGACCCGCACCAGGGATTGAGCCGGCCGATAAATGTTGTAGCCGACCGTCGTCAACCGGCCGGTGATTTGTTGAAATACTCCCGAACTCATTCGCGGATCGTCGATCCATCGTTGCGGATCGATCGCGTAGACGGCGTAGGAAAGCACCTCGAGCGTGGCCTTGGTGCCGAACCAGAAACCGTCGAACCAACCGGACAACAAAAAAGATCTGCCGCCGGCGGTTTGCACCGGGCACTTCTTTCTCGTCCACCGGTGATCGTTGCCCCAGTTATCGACCTGCAGATTCAGGGCGATTTTTCGCCGTTCCGGAACCGCGCGCCAACAATCCAGGATGACATCGAAAAAGTCGTCGCAAATTTCCACGTCATCCTGAAGAAAAACAAAATATTCCTCCGGGACGTCGGCCAGCGAGCGGAGGATCCGGTGGTAGGTTTTCCAATAGCCCCGTTTACCGAGATTCTTTTCCGCCTGAAACAACCGGCAACGGCCGCCGAAAGAGTCGACCAAGGCCCGGACTGCAGAGTAATCGGCGGTCGAGGCGTCGTCGTAAATGTCGACCCTGACCTCCCAATCCGCCGCTTCCGCGGCGATCTGCCGGAGCAGCAACGCCAGGTTGGCGGGCCGGTTGTAGGTGGTGATGCAGACCCGCACCGTGCGCGCGGCCGGATTGGGTTCGGGCAACAACCGGGGCGCGAGAAGTGGCGCCAACAAAGTATATAGATTGCCGCCGGCGGCCAGAATTTTTTCGCTCAGTTGAATCAACGGATAAGGGCCGCGGCAGGCGATTTCGGGCGGAATGACCGGTGGATCGGGTTCCAGCGGCGTCAGCGGCAATTGCCACAGCTTCGGCCCGGCGAACCAGGAGCCGTCCACCCACCCGGACGTCAGGATTTCCGTCGCGGCGAATTGTTGGATATTCAGCGTGACCGAACTCCACCAGCGAAGGTAGGTCCGCGGCTCGCGCGGCAGGTTGACGACGGTTTTGTCGGCGTCGGGGATATCGCGCCAGGCCCGGTCGAGGCGTTCGAAAAACCCGTCGGCGATCGCGCTGTGGTCCTGCAGAAACACCAGGTAATCCGGCTGCGACCGCCGCGCCTCTTCCAGTACCTCGTTGTAGGTTTGCCAAAGGCCGGCGCGCCCGCGATTATCGCCCCGGCGATAGGCAACGCGGTCCGGGTGCGCGGCGACCAGAGCCAGGACCTCGCCGTAATCGCAATACGAACCGTCGTCGTATATTTGAATGTGCACCCGCCGGCCGGCGGCTTGCGCCAGCAACTCGCGCAACAACGCCGCCGCCATGCGCGGGCGATTGAAGGTGGGCAGGAAAACCAGAAAATTCGGGCTGTCCGGCAGGGTCATGAAAAAATCTCCACCCGGCTGCTGGATCGTTTTTTTAACCAGTCGAAAAAGAATAGCGCACTTCCCGGCACCATTCCACTCGCTCCGCCCGGAATCAGCAGACCTCGACGGGCGCCGTCGCGCCCCGCCGGTGCCGGCGCGAAAACCGCGCGGCGGCCTCGGCGAACTGGCGCACCTTGAGGACGCGGCCCGAATGGTAGGCGATCATCTGGGCCAGCGCCGTCCGCGCCGCCAGGGCGTCGGCGCGCTCCCATTCCAGCGACAGCGCGGCGGCGAAATCCGCGGCTAGGATCGCTTGCAGGGTCCGGCGCGCCCGGGCCGACAGGCGAATCGAGGAAAGCGAGGCTTTCTCGGCCGTCACCGCGCCGCCGTGATGCGGTTCGAACGCGACGGTTTCGCTTTCGCCCAGGCGGCGGCCGGTCACGCCGCAGGTGTCGAGGCGCGGCGCCAGCCCGGCGGCCCGCAGGGTGTGCAATTCGACCACGCGGCCGACGCGATTGGGGTCGGTGCCGCGGCAAAGTTCGGCCAGGCCGCCGGTCAACGCCGCGAAC
Source organism: Myxococcales bacterium (assembly GCA_012517325.1). Classification (NCBI taxonomy): domain Bacteria; kingdom Pseudomonadati; phylum Myxococcota; class Myxococcia; order Myxococcales; species Myxococcales bacterium. Next base: position 8,008 of record JAAYVF010000062.1, read on the forward strand.
GCCTGTTCGTCGGCGTGCATTTCGGAGGCGAAGGCGGCCGCGACCTCGGCCAGGTGGCAGCCGGCGGCGTAGAGCATCAAATCCTCGCTCAGCGGCCGGTAGGCGTCGGCCAACCGGACGGCGTCGAGCAGTTGGATTTCGCTTTTGCGGGCCGTCAGGTCGGCTTCGAGAAAATAGAGCAGATCGAGAATGCCGCCGAAGCGCTTGAACGACCGGCGCTGGCCCTTGGCGAGGGCCCGCACCAGGCCGTGGCCCGGCGTCAGCAGCACCACCAGGCGGTCGGATTCGCCGAACGCGTAGCGGCGCAAAACGATCGCGGGCGTGGTGAAATGCCGGCCGGCCATCGCCCTACAACAGGATGGCGGTGGCGATCAGGAAATACGCCGCCACGCCGAGGATGTCGATCGTGGTGGTAACGAACGGCCCGCCGGCGATGGCCGGGTCGAGACCGAGGCGGTGCAGAAACAGCGGCATGAACGAACCCAGGAAGGAAGCCAGCAGCATCGAGGACAACATCCCGAGACCGACGGCCACGCCAAACTGAACGGCGTCGGGCTCGCCCCAGGACAGCAAGGCGCCGGCCACGCCGAGCAGGACGCCGTAAAGCAGGCCCAAAAACAGGCCGATGATCGTTTCCTTGGCGACGTGCGACAGGATGTGGTGGCTCTCCAGCCGGTTGGTCGCCAAGCCGCGCACGGTGATCGACGCCGACTGAATGCCGATGTTGCCGCCCATGCCGACGACCACGGGGATGAACGCGGCCAGCGCGGTGACCTGGCCGATCGCCTCGTGAAAATGCTGAATCACCCGCGAAGCCACCACGCCGCCGAACCAGGCGACGAACAGCCACGGCAGGCGAATTCGGATGCTGCGCAGCGGCGAGGCGGCGGTGATTTCCTCCTCGGTGGTGCCGACCATCTTGAGGATGTCCTCGGTGGCCTCGTCGCGCATGACGTCGACTACGTCGTCGACGGTGACGATACCGATGAGCCGGCGTTCGGCGTCGACGACGGGAATCGCCAGCAGGTTGTAGCGGGCGACGAGCCGCGCTACTTCCTCCTGGTCTTCGTGGGCTTCGACGCTGACCACCTCGGTGTTCATGATGTCTTGCAGGATGGTTTCGGGAGGCACGGTCACCAGGTCGCGCAGACTGATGACACCGTCGAGCCGGCGGTCTTCGTTGGTGACGTACACGTAGAAGACCATTTCGGTTTCGCTGGCTTTGCGCAGTTCGCGGATCGCGTCGCCGGCTTCGGTGGCCTTGGGCAGGGCGACGAAATCGGGGTTCATGATGCGGCCGGCGGTGTTTTCGCCGTAGGACAGCAGTTCCTCGACAATGTCGGAATCTTCTTCCTTCATCATTTCGAGAATCTGGTTTTTGCGCTCCTCGTCCTCGATTTCCTCGAGAATCTGCGCCGCGTCGTCGGTGCTCATTTCCTGGAAGATGGTCGACAGGCGCTCGGGGCTGAGGGTTTCGAGGAAATTGGCCCGCGCCGATTCCTCCATTTCCGACAGCACGTCGGCGGCCACCTCCGGAGTGGGCAGCATTTCGAACAAAATCAGCGCGTCGTTTTCGTTTAATCCCTGGATGACATTGGCCAGGTCGGCCGCATGGGTTTTTTTGATGATTTTAACGAGGTTGACGGTCGCATGACGGTGGATCAGCCGGCGTATCGTGTCGGTGAGGATGGCTATTCGGCGCGTACCGGTATCGATCCGCTGCATCGCTTTCCGTTTCCATCCGTAAAGGCCCTTGTTCCGTCATTTTTTTCATGCCGGTTCTACACGCAAAATATTGATTAGTCAATTGATTTTTCATTATTCCACCCGCTTTTCCACGGTCCGTGACGCGGTTCAAATAAATTTGGCCGCGCCCTCCTTCCCGCGTTTACCGCTTGACCCGCCGGAAGCGAAAGAATATTCTGCCTCCCGGTAAAAATGATACAAACGAGGGTGGATGTTCGTCGTCTTGTCACATCGGGATCGGGTCTAGGCATCGAATCGTGATTCGTCCGGCGGCCTTTTGCGGGCGCCGGGCCGATCAGCGGTATTCTTCCTTAACCACAATCATTTCCACGCTATTTGTGCGCGCTCGCTCGCGTCGAAGCGTGATTTGGAGTTTGTCATCATGACCGATTATTCGGTTTTCGGCTGGAACGATTTTTTCGCGGAACAATGGCAAAATCAGGCGGCGCCGGAGTGGTTTCGCGGGCGTATCGCCGCCGAACACAACGGCGTTTACGAAGTCTGGACCGCCGACGCGGCCGGCAGCGCCCTGTTGCCCGGACGGCTGCGGCAGGAATTGACGGAGGCGGAACTGCCGGCCACCGGCGATTGGGTCGCGCTCGACGCGCCACCGCACCCGGACCGCCCGGCGATGATTCAGCGCGTGCTCACGCGACGGACGGTCTTTTTGCGCGGCGCCGCCGGACGAAAATCCCAGGCGCAATGTGTCGCGGCCAACGTCGACCTGGTTTTCGTGGTTTGCGGCCTGGACGAGGACTTCAACCTGCGCCGGATCGAACGTTACCTGACCCGCATTCGGGCCGGCGCCGCGCGGCCGATCGTCGTCCTGAACAAGGCCGATCTGGACGATCAGGCCGCTTCCCGGGTGGCGGAAACGAGCGCTCGTTGCCCCGGCGTCGAAATCCTGGCCGTCAGCGCCCTGACCGGTTCGGGTTTGGAGGCCGTTCGCGCCAAGCTGCTTCCGGGAACGACCGCCGCGCTGGTCGGCTCCTCGGGCGCCGGCAAATCGACGCTGGTCAACGCCCTCTTGGGCGAGGAACTCATGCCCACCAGTGAAGTGCGAACCCGCGACCATCGCGGCTGCCACACGACCACCCACCGCCAGTTGATCTTGCTGCCCGGCGGCGGGTTGCTGCTGGATACGCCGGGGATGCGCGAATTGCAGCTCCTCGACGAAAAAGGGCTCGACGAAACCTTCGCGGACATCGAGGAAATCGCCCGCGGCTGCCGCTTCGCCGATTGCCGCCACGACACCGAACCGGGTTGCGCGGTCAAAGCCGCCCTCGACGACGGCTCCCTCGACGCCGAGCGGTTCGACCACTACCTGGCTTTGCGGCACGAAGCCATGGTCAACGAACGCCGGCACAACGTCCACCAGCAAAGGCAGGCCGAACGCACCTTCAGCAAAATGGCGACGCAGGTTTTGAAACACCACCGGCCCAAACGGAGCGGCCGGTAAAAAACGACCGGGAACCGGCGCCGCGAAACCGCCGGCGCGGCGCCGGCCAAATCCGGAAATGGAAAATCGACCATCGTTTTCCCCCGGTTGCGCTATAATCGCCGCCGTTCGCCGACTTACGCCAAGGAGATCCTCGCAATGAAACGGCCTTTTCACCGGGTGTTGATGCTGCTGGCGGTTTTCGCCGGACTGCTCTTCCTGATTTCCTGCGACAACAACGATGACGATGATTCCGCCGACGGCGGCACCGGCAATGACGACGACAATGACGACAACGACGATAATGACGATAACGACGACAATGACGACAACGACAACAATGATGACAATGACGACGACGACACCGATACCTTCCCGCCCGGCGAGCAGACGCCGCTTTACGAAAAGGGACTGATTCTGCCGCCCGATTCGCTCGAATGCATCCCGGAATCCGGCGTCCCGCAACTGAGCTGCAATCATCACGGTTCGACGGTGGCCGAACTGCCCGACGGCACGATCGCCGCCGTCTGGTATCACGGCGTCACCGAAGGCTCCGCCGACGCCCGCCTGGTGTGGTCGCGGCTGGAACCCGAGGCCGCCGAATGGACCTGGCCGGAAGTGCTCTTCGACGACCCCGACCATTCGGAAGGCAACCCGGCGCTGTGGGTCGCCGAGGACGGGACGCTGAACGTCTTTTTCGTGTCGATTTACGGCGACGGTTGGTCGCAATCCCACCTGCGGCTGGTGAAGTCGCTCGACGGCGGCGCCAGTTGGTCGGATCCGGTCGATTTGCGCGACCGCTATTGCTGGATGAGCCGGCACCGGCCGGTGCGACTGGCCGACGGCGACCTGCTCTTGCCGCTCTACAGCGAATGCCTGGCCTATCCGGTTTTCATGCGTTCGACCGACGATTTCCAGACCTGGGTCGAGGAGCCCCATTTCGAGCTGTCGTATTACCTGGGCCATCCCGGCCAAATCCAGCCGGCGATGATCCTACTCGGCGACGGCGGCCTGTCCGCCATCACCCGCGACGGCCTGCCCACGCAGCGCATCAAGCGGATGACCAGCGAGGACAACGGCCACACCTGGTCGGCCAGCCGGATGACCGCGCTGCCCAACAGCGGCACTTCCGTCGATCAGGTACGGTTGCTCGACGGCCACGTGGTGGTGATCTACAACAACAGCCCGACCGACCGCTTTCCGCTGACGGCGGCCCTGAGCCTGGACGAAGGCGAGACGTTTCCCGCGATCGCCGACGTGAACGACGAGTGCGAGGATTCCTGCGCTTTCGCCTATCCCTCGATCCTGCAAAGCCGGCACGACGGTACCATCTGGGTGACGTATTCCTACAACCGGCAGACGATCGGCTGGGTGCACTTCAACGAACGGTGGCTGATCGAAGAGGGGCAAAAAGCGCGCTGAGCGCGGTCAGGGTTCGAGCAATTCCCACTTGGCGTTGCGCAGCAGGTATCGGTGCCGAGCCCGTTGCAGGTCGGTGCCGCGCGGCACGGGAATTCCCTGGACCAGCGGCGACTCGCGCGTGTCCTCGAACACCGGCAAATCGAAGGCTTCGACCAGCATTCCGGTCACCCGCACCCGGCGCCCCTTGTCGCCGGCGACGTAATAACCGGGCGGCCAGCCGTCGAGCCCCTCGATGTAGACCGAAAAGCCGTCACCGACCAATTCCGCCCCGAGCTTGCGGTTGACCGCCCAGCCCTCAACGGTGATCACCTCGCCGACGTTGGCTTGCGAGACGGGTCGCGGCGTCGTCCATTGTTCCATCGTGGCGCAGGCGGCGGCCGCCAGGCCAAGCAGCACGATCAGAATCGGCAGGCGCGGGTTCATCGGTGGAACATTGCCCTCGTAAAAAAGGTACGCCGCGGATTATAACAGCTTTCCCGCTTCCCGAAATCGCCCGAGCGATTAAATGGCCGCGGGTTCCTGGCCCAACACGGCGGCCGACCAGGTATGCAGAAACCGCCCCCGGCGCAGCGCGAACGCCTGAGCCAAAATGGCGAACACCACCAGGCCGAAAAACCAGCCGAGCAAGTGCACGAAGAGGCTGGCGACGATCGCCAGGCCCAGCGATCCGCCCAGAATCAAACGAACGAGCCGGCGCGCCAATTCAAAACGGGTAATTGACGGATCCGCCGCGCGGCCTTGCCCGATCCAACCGGTCATCACCCAGAACAGCACCGGCAATAAAACCAGCCCCATGCCGTACAGGGTGAGCGCGACGTCCGAAACCAGAAACGAAGCGACGTGCGTCACTTTCCAGCCCAGAAACGATTCCCTCGTCGCCGAGAAGAATCGCTGGTAGCCCTTGCCGTCCCACCCGTGCACCAACACGAAGAACATGCAGAAATAGCCGATGACCATCTGCAAGGAAGCGAGGTAGGTCTTGCCGGCGCGCAACAGTTTCCGCGTCACCCAAAAGCCGAGCATGCCCTGGGTGATGTTCGTGACCGCGAACAGCATCGCGATCCAGGTCGGCAGATTCCGGTCGCCCGCATGCATGGTTTCCCAACTCGGAAACGCCCACAACAGGCCAAGGCCCGACGGCGCGAAAAACACCGCCAGATAAATCACCGTCACCGTGAAAAAACGATTTTCCAGCAACGAAGGAGGCGTCGTGACCGGCGCGGCCGGAGCAGGGGCCGGCTCCGCGGTGAGTTGTCGCGCGGCCGCGTAGGCCAGACCGGCGCCGATGGCATAGCTCCAAAAGACATCCACTTGGACCATTCGAGCCTCCTTTTTCGTTCGTTTCAGTCCGGTGGGAAATATCGGTCGTGATACTCCACCATTTGGCGGCCCCTTTCGTCAAGCAGAAGCCGAAACCGGGTTTCTTGCGGACGCGCTTTGGCTTGGTATCTAATTCCCCTTCGTGTTAATATGGCCCCCATGTTGAGACAAAACGGACCGAATCCGCATCACAACGAGGGGAATCGCGAAAAGCGACTGGTCGCGCTTAGCTCGCTGGTGGCCGCGATCGTTCTGACCTCCCTGAAACTCGGCATCGGCCTTTGGACCAACAGCCTGGGCATCTTGTCCGAGGCGCTGCACTCGGGACTCGACCTCGTGGCCGCCGCGATGACCCTCTGGGCGGTGCGAATCGCCGCCCGTCCCGCCGACCGTGAACATACCTACGGCCACGGAAAGTTCGAGAATTTTTCCGCCCTCGTGGAAACGCTGTTGTTGCTGCTCACCTGTATCTGGATCTTCAGTGAAAGCTTCCAGCGGTTGTTCGGCCGGGAAGCAGTGCTCGTCGATGCCAACGTCTGGGCCTTTTTGACGGTTTCGATTTCCATCGTCATCGACTTCACCCGTTCGCGGGCGCTGGGCCGGGTCGCGAAAAAATACCAAAGCCAGGCGCTGGAGGCCGACGCGCTGCATTTCTCGACGGACATCTGGTCCTCGGCCGTCGTCCTGCTCGGTCTGGCCGGCGTGCTGGCCGCTGATCATTTCGGCCTGCCGTGGCTGCACAAGGCCGATGCCGCCGCCGCGTTGATCGTCGCCTTGATCGTCGTGGGCGTCAGTTTCAACCTCGGCAAACGAGCCATCGACGACCTGCTCGACACCGTGCCCCGCGATTTACAGAAAAAAGTCGAAACCGCGGTACGCGTCAACGGCGTCCGCCAGGTGCGTCAGGCGCGCATCCGCCGCAGCGGCCCCGAGTTTTTCGCCGACGTCATTTTATCCATCGAGCCCGACGCCAGCTTCGAGCGTTCGCATCACATCGCCGACGAGGCCGAAAAGGCCGTGCGGGAACTGCTGCCCAACTCCGACATCACGGTTCACGTCGAACCCGAAAACGACGAAAAAGAGGGCGTGCCGCTCGACATTCGCCGGTTGGCCCAGCGCCACGGCCTCGACGCGCACGGCATTCAAATTCTGCGGTATCAGGGCGGCACCTCGATCGAACTGCACCTGGAAGTCGCCGCCGACCTGTCGGTCGCCAAGGCGCACGAGCAGGCGACGGCGTTCGAAAACGAATTACTGGGCGGCTACCCGGATTGCGACCGGGTCATCACCCACCTCGAACCGGCCGGAAAACACGGGCAATTGCACTTGGTCGACGCCGACTCGCTGCCGCTGCTCGAACGGCTGGTGGAGGAATACCTCAAAGAACTAGACTACCCCTGCCGGCCGCACGACATGAAAATCCGGGACGTCGGCGGCGAGTACAACCTGTCGTTCCATTGCAGCGTCGCGCCGGACACCAAGATCACCGAAGCGCACGAATTGACCGAAAAACTCGAACACCACCTTCGCTTCCGCGTTCCCGAACTGCGCCAGGTTTCCATTCACGTCGAACCGGAAGACTGACCGCCGCGAAAATATGCTAGAGTGCCGGCGAGCAACCAACCGGAAGGCGGCGTTTGATGCGACGGCGAATTCGCCCCCGACATTTGCCGATGATCGCGCTGATCGATCTCGCGATCCTGCTGCTGTTGGAACTGGCGGCCGGCCTCTGGTGGCGTTGGGGCCGCGTGCCGCCCGCCGCGGTCGATTTCAACCACGTGGAATACCGGACGAGCCGCTTTTTCCAGCGGGATCGCGACCTGTTCTGGCGCTTGCGGCCTTCCAGCCGGATCGAAGGCGAATATCCGGGCGTCAGGGAAGTGCCGACGGGAATCACGATTAATTCGCTCGGACTGCGCGGCCGCGAAATCGCCCCGGCGCCGCCGCCCGGAATCGTGCGCCTGGTCTGCCTGGGCGATTCCCACACCTTCGGCTGGCGCGTCGCCGACGACCAGACGTTTCCGGTCGCCCTGGAGCAACTGCTGAACCGCGACGGCCGTTTTCCGCGGCCGATCGAGGTCGTCAACGCCGGAGTTCCCGGCTATTCGTCTTTTCAGGGCGCGCGTTTTCTGCGGCAGACAGTCCTGCCTCTGCAGCCGCGGGCGGTGATTCTGGCCTACGGTTCCAACGATGATTTTCAAGCTTTAGGCGGCAACGACGAGGAACTCGCCCGGCGGTTGGCCGGGGCCTTGAAGCAATCGGCGTCGCCATCCTGGTTCGCCGGGTCATTCCTGATCCGCCTGCTGGCCGAGGAAGTGCACCGCATCAAATACGAAACGGGCGCGGCGCCGCGCCTGCGGCCCGATCAGACGTGGAAATACACAACCGAGATGATCGAAACCTGCCGTCAGGCCGGGATCGAGGTGCTGCTTTTTCCTACGGGCCGCCTGGATATTCAGGAAAAAGCGGCCCGCCGGGAAGGCGTTGCCGCGCTCGGCTTCTTCGCGCCGGAGTATCTCGCGCATCAGTCCCAGTACACCTTGCCGCGCGACACCCACCCGAACGCGGCGGGTTACCGGGCCATCGCCGCCTATCTGGCCGGCCGTCCGGAGTTACGCGAAATTCTGACGAAATAACATTTTCCGATTTTTCGAGATCCACCCGCTCGGGGAATAAGGATTTTGGCAAAAAGAAAAAAGGGTCGGGCAAATCTGCCTGACCCCGAATGATCAACGAATGCCGGAGGACGGACTTGAACCGTCACGACCGCAAGGATCGGGGGATTTTGAGTCCCCTGCGTCTACCAATTTCACCACTCCGGCGGACGGAGAAAGATCGTTTTAGCGGATCGAAACGAATACGCCATTCAAATCAAATGGAGCTAGCCGGTCTCGAACCGGCGACCTCTTGAATGCCATTCAAGCGCTCTTCCAGCTGAGCTATAGCCCCGCAAGAGGATGCTTTTTATACAGAACGAACCGATTTCCGTCAAGCCGGAAATCGAAAACGGTCGATTTTCACCCGGTGCCGGTTTCGCCCTTAAGACTGCTTTTTACGGCGCGAGTCCATCCGTTCTTTCATCAGATCGAGCACCTGCTGATTGCGTTCGATCTGGATGGTCTTTTCCGCCTGTTCCATCCACGCTTGCAAGGTCAATTCGGCTTTGCGCTGCACCAGTTCCTCGCGGATCTTGCCTTGCTGCGCCGTGAAATCTTCCGGCTTCGGCAGTTGCCGTTCCTTGAGCACCGCGACCGTCACGCCCTTGCCGCTGACATAGGGCCGGGGCAGGATCGGTTTTTCCGCCGTCAGGTCGAAGGCCGCCACCTGCAGTTCCGGCGCGGCGCCGATTTTCGGAATGGATTTGGCGTTGCGGGCGAACGGACCGGTTTCATCGACCGTCAGATCCGCGCCGGACGCCACGACCTCCAGCGATTTGCCCGCCTGCAACTGGGCGATCAGCGCCTTGCCTTTCTCGAGCATGGCTTGTTGTTCCAGCTGGGTCTCCAGGTCTTTGCGCACGTCGGCCTGCACTTCCTCGAACTGGGGCAGATGTTCCGGTTCGACCGCGGCCAATTGCATGATGTAAACGCCGTTGCCGGCCTCGAGCGGCTGGCTGATTTCTTTTTCTTTCATTTCAAAGACCTGGCGCGTGGCCTGCATGCCGCGCGGAATGCCGGGCACCGGTTGTTGGGCCGAAAACGCCGAGCTCGTGCCGACTTTCTTGTCTTCGGTTTTGCCGAAGGCGAGCAAATCGGTGTCCGGTTTGATCTTGGCGTACAGCTTTTCGGCGTCGGCCTTGGCCAGTTTCAGGCCTTCCTCGGTCTTCAGTTTGTTCTTGATGCGCTCGGTCACGTCGGCCAGCGGAATCACGCTCTCCGGCTTCTTCTCGAGCACTTCGATGATGTGGTAGCCGAAGGGCGATTCGACCACTTCGGAAATCTTGTTCGGTTCCAGCGAAAAGGCGGTGTCCTCGAAGGTCTTGACCATCCGGCCGCGGCCGAACCAGCCCAGATCGCCGTTCTTGTCCTTGGAACCCGGATCGTCGCTGTTGGCCTTCGCCAGCTCGGCGAAATCGCCGCCGTTCTGTAGTTTCAGCCGCAGGCTTTCCGCCTTGAGGCGGGCGGCTTCCTTCTGGGCGGCGTCAGTCGCGGGCTCGGATTTGATCAGGATGTGGCGAGCGTGCACCTGTTCGGGCTGCTTGAATTCCTTTTCCTTGTTCGCTTCGTAATATTCCTGCACCTGGGCGTCGGTGAGCGTGACTTCTTTCTCGTACTCGCCCGCGTCGCAGAGGATGTAATTGATTTTGCGTTTTTCGGGAACCTTGAATTTATCGGGGGCGGCGTCGAAATGCGCCTTGACCTGTTCGTCGGTCGGCGTGGCGGCGGCCGTTACGTCCTTGGGCATGATCTTGACGAAGCGCAGATCGACCTGATCCGCGCGGGCTTCGAACTCGGACCGGACCTCGTCGTCGGTCACTTTAACCGAGGCGAAGACCAGTTCGCGCAGTTTCGATGACAACATGCTGCGGCGAATGTCGTTTTCAAATTCCTTCGGCGCGATCTTCTGCCGGCGCAACATCTGCAGATAACGATCGCGGTCGAACCGGCCGTTGGTGAGAAAACGCCCGTCGCGGTAGATCTGATCGGCGATTTCCTCCGTGGTGACCGTCAAGCCCATGTTGGCCGCCAGCACTTCCATGACGCGATCGCCGATGAGCTGGTTGAGCGCCATGTTGCCCAGGTCCACCTGGCCGAGCAACATCTCGGCCATTTCGCCGAAGCGCTTGCGATACATTTCGTCCAGGTACCGCTCCGTCCGGGCCAGCAGGCCGACGCTGATCGGCACGCCGTTGACCTTGGCGGCCCAGGTCATCTCGTCATTGCCGGAATGGCGACCCATATTGCGCTTGGCGCGCGTCACGTAGGACATCGCGCCGAAACCGATGATAAAACTCAACGCCACCGACAGCAGCAGAATTTTGATCAACTTCGACTTGCTGTGCCGACGCATGATATCTAGCATGGCCAAAACCCCATTAAATAAAGACTTCGCGAACGACGAAAGCTACCCCAAGGGCAGGGAAAAATCAACCGCTTCGTCGCGGCTTCCGCAAATGGATTGTTTAACGCTTTTTAACCGTTTTCCCGCGGCGCCGGATCGCCGACGCGGGCGACGATCCGCCGGGCGTATTCGAGCGTGTCGCCGCCCTGCAGGATCGAGGTCAGAACCTCGGGGACCAGAGGCATGAAGCGCGCAAAATGACGGGCCAGTTGCAGATCCACCCGCTCCAGCACCTGGTCGGTGCCTTGGAATTCGCCGCCGATCTCGCGCTTGCGATTTTTCCAATAGACTTGTTCGTCGTCGTCGAGGAAGCGAATCACCCCGGCCCAGAACAGCAGTTTCTGCACCGCGTAGATGGTCTTTTGCGTCAACTCGTAACGCGGCAGGCCGGAGGCGCCGAGGCTGTTTTCGGCATAGGCGCCGAGCAGGAATTCCTCGAGCTCGTATTCGCTGAGCGGGTTGCCCGGGCCGTTGATGCGGAAAATTTCCGCCACGACCGGTTGGGTGATCTCGCGGTTGTACAGGTAGATCCGCGGCTCCCAAAGCGTCCGCAAATAATCGCTGCGCTTGATGTCCTCGGGCCGGGTCGGAAAAACCGGCGGCGCTTCGTAACCGCGTTCCTCGAAAACCATCCGCGGCGGCATCGCGCCGAACTGTCGCGGCTCGGGCTCGGCGATCGAAACCACCGTGCGATAAGCCGCTTCGCTTGTTTCCGGCTCCGGCTCCGGCTCCGGCTCCAATTCGATGTGATGGCTCAAATCGGCATTCAACTCGGCGGCCTCCGCGGCGATCAACGAGGTGGCCGGCCGTTCTTTGAGGTCGACCTTCATTTCCTGGTAACGCTCGTCGAACGTGACGTTCACCACGTCGCCGCACGCGGCGAGGAACTCGCGGAAATTCCCGAAACCCAGATCGGCTTCGTCGAAGGAGGGAGCCAGTTGAATCATCTGCCACCGCAGCCAACGGCCGACGGCCGGCCGGTCGGCGAAGCGGTGCCGCTGCATGGCGCGCACCAATAGATCCTTGGCTTCCTGAATGTCCATGTCGCCGACCTGCTCCCGCAGGGAGTGCGGATCCTCGACGGCGATGGTGCGGTAAAAACGAAAGAGATTGCAGGCATGCACGAGGTGTTCGCTGGTGTGCTGCCGCGTCCCGATGCCGACCACCTTCTTGCCGTGCTTGCGCAGGTTGAGGATCAGCCCGGTGTAATCCGAATCCGACGCCACGATGACGAACGTGGTGATCTGCGGATAGAGAAACAGCGCCTCCATCGCGTCGGCGGTCAGCCGGATGTCGGCCGCGTTTTTGCGCTGCGTCCCGCGCGTGTAGATTTGCGCCAGGTCGACGTTGTTGCCCAACAGATTGTACATGTGCGGGTTGACGTAGTGCCAGTTCGAGTAAGCCCGTTTGATCGTCACCCGGCCGATGTTCTGGTCCACGTAATCCAGAACCTTGTTCATCTGAAACGGCTCGTCGCCAGCCTCCTCCACGGTCAATCGCATATTTTCAAAATCGATGAAAACAGCCGCGACATCCTTGGCGGGATCAAACAACGAGGGTGCTTCGGTGTCATTAAACATGTGTGATCTCCTTGATTAAACAATACATGATTAGAAAGAACGCCAAGTTCCATCCGACCCAGTAAACCTAAGTCATCCGGCGGAAGTGTCAACCATTTTCTGTTGCGGCCGCACTGGGGGGCAAAACGACTTGTCTCTGGATTTCCAGGAAGAAAAAAAGAGGGAAAAATGTCTATTATGGTTTGATATCAGGCACTTACGAAGCTAGCAGCGGGTGGACAACTGGTTTTGCAACAATTCCGACTTTGTGCTGTTTTGTGCAGCCGCTGCGCTATACGGCCATATAACCAAAATCCCCGTAAACAAAGAATAAAAACCATAATTTGGTAGCAACGGGATAAAACCTGGAGCGCGACAGGTCGGAAATATTTCCGACTAGGACGTAAGTGCTTGAGATATAGCGGTAAATCGCGATAAAAATGAGAATCGGAATGAAAATCGGAAAAATCCTTCATTCTAAAAAATGAATTAGGCCAATTTGACCAACTGTTAGTTATTATTAGTCTATCTTGTGAATAAACAGCCCTCACAGCTCCTCCATCCACCACCACCAGTGAGAGCGGGGGAACGATTCACGCCATAATTTGATGGTCTCGAAGCGCTCCTTGTTGCCAATCACCCAATCCTTTTGCTCGGTCAAGATGCGGCGTAGTTCGGCAAACTCAGTATGGTTGGCTTGCTCGGAAGCCTTTCCTTTGGCCACCATCGAAGAGATGTTCTCAAGCGCCGGTGGAAAATAAGTATCAAACCGGTCCTCATCAGGCGGCACAAGCGATTGAACCTGCGTTGCGATCGTCGCCGTTATTTTAACCGTAGCCATATCATTTGCTTCCTTCTGTTTTCCAGACGTTTATCAAAATCATCGATATAGTTACATGAGCGAATGACGCCTTCCGCGTCCACATCAACCTCCATTGGCGGCGATTCAGACATATAAACGTACTGCATTTCGCCTGCCCCTGCCTCCGAACCGCGTGGGTAGATCTGTACAAGTATTTCCTTGGCCTGAGCAACCGCGGTGGAGGCGATGGCGGCGAGATCTCGCTTGGCCTGCTCCTTTAGCGCGTCACCAGCGTTCCTGTCAACCGCAATGCCGAAATCGGGTCCGTGAGCGAAGATATCATGTTTGGCATCTTGTCGATTGTACGAGAGACCTTCCCTGGTGGCGGCTTTCCGCTTGATATCAGAAGCTCGAAGATAGTGTTCAGCGGGCGTATAGCTACGAACACGCTTTTTGTCGCCATCACCGACATGACTGCCATCAACTAAACTTGGAGCGGTAGGCGATTCGAGGATCGCCATCGTCGTCGTCTTGCACCTGTAGTGGTAGATCGGCAGCCCGAAGTTGTCCGGCAGCGCCTCCGTTTTTCCGGTGTAACGTCCCTTCCACGGCTGGGCGTTCATCAGGCCTTCTTTCGTTTTCGCCGCCAGAGCCGCAGCCGGCCGGCGCCGTTCGCCGCGCCAAACAAAAACAACCGCTTGACCCCATACATTTGTATGGTATATCATGGCCGCTGTTGATTGGCCCGTTGGGCACCAGGGGTTTTGCGCATGAATCCAGTTTTGACTTTGCCGGCTCGCGTTCGCCGTTTAGCCGGGCATGAGCCGGCGGCCGGTTTGCTTCGGCCGGTCGGTCGCCCGGTAAAAGTGCCGCTCGTCGGCATCATCGCCGCAGGCCGTCCGGTCGATGCGGTCGAGGTGCTCGACGAGGACGCGCTGATCGACATCCCGGCTTCCTATTTGTCGACGGGCGAGCATTTCGCGCTACGGGTGGTGGGCGATTCGATGATCGAGGACGGCATCTGCGACGGCGACCTGATCCTCGTGCGCAAGCAGGACCACGCCGAATCGGGGCAGACGGTGATCGCGCTGACCGAAGGCGAGGCCACGGTAAAAAAGCTTTATTATCATGGCGATCAAGTCGAATTGCGGCCGGCCAACGCGGCCATGCAATCGTTTTTTCTGCCGCGCGGGCGCCTGGTCATCCAGGGCTTGGTGATCAGTCTTCTGCGGCGATATTGACCGGCCGGGCGATCGAAAAATGGTTTAAATTCGCCCGAAAACTTCCCCAAAAAATGAATTTCTCCTTTTTTTTCAACAAGTTGTAACATCCTAATGGTTTACTTTAACTATTTTTTGTAAGTGATTGAAAAATTGCTTGATTTTAACTTTTTGCTTTGTTATAACCGATTCCGTTCACGGGACGGATCGGAAGGATCAGGCACTCAAAAACGTCATCAGGGGTGATGGTCAGGCGTGTGAGTTCCCTGATCCGGCTCTTTCACAAAAAAGCGTTTTGACGTGCGGCGGCTTCGGCCGCAGGCGGCGATCCACCTGGGCCCGAAAAAAAATGGGCCGGGTGGGCGCCCGATCAACGAGCCCCCAAGCCCGGCTTCTGCTGGGACCCCATATTGTTCCGGCGCCGCATGTGCCGCGTTAAAATTTATGCGGCGCCGGAATCTTCTTTTTTGGTTGTAGACCCTTTTCGTCGACAAGGCAAATCAAATCCTGAAAAACGATAGGTTTTTTATCATCGGTAAAAAAAAGAAGGTGCCTTTTTCCTGGTTGGAATCGTTGATATCGTTCGGTTTTCACGTTTATCGGCCAATTGGTTTTATTGTTGCATCCTTCCACATCGCTTTTTTTTGATTGGCGACGCACCGGGCGAAACTATCCCGCAAACCGGGTAAAAGAACTCGGTAAAGAGCGGGTACTAAAATTCAAATGGCCGGTTGATCGGGTTGGCGACCCCTTTTTCCTGGTTGTTGTACGCCCTCGAAAAATAATGAAATTTTTTACTCCGGGCGACCCGGCGGAATAAATAAGCGGGGTTGTCGACAACCTGTGGACAACTTCAAGACCTTTCTTTTCGGGGTGTCGGCGGAGCGCCTGACGAAAACCGGAAATAAAATTATGCATATAAATTATAATTTCAAAATCGAGAAAATAACGCTTGAATGACAAGGGGATCGGACATTTGAGAAAAACCATGGGTCCGGGCTGCGGCGCCTTCCCGTTTTTAAGTTAATTCATTGGAATAAAAATATACTTATCCACAGGTTGTGGATTCGTTTTCCCTTGATTTCCGCTTGGATAAAAAATCGGCAGAAAAAAATAAAAAAACAGTTGAAACCGTTTGGCCGACTTGCTAGAGATGCACCCCAGGATTTCGGTCCTTCACCTTTCCATCGGAGAATAAAGGCTACCTATCGATGGAAAATCACAGGTGAATTTGCCACTTTAGTGGCTTTGTTGATTTGGGTCAAGGCGAAAACAAACCAAATCGCTGATAAAGGACATTCGGCTGGCGGGTTCGTATTCCCCGGTCGGGTTTGGGGTTTTGAAAATATGGATACGTTGTGGATTCGTACGCTCGAAGCTTTGAAAACTCGTGTCGATTCCAAAAATTTCGCGGCCTGGTTGCAACCGCTGACGCAAATCCAAGTCAACAAAACGTATCTGCGACTGGCCGCTCCCAATAAAATGGTCCGTAAATGGTTCATCGAAAATTACCTGGCCATCGCGACCGATGCCTTGCGGAACATTGCCGGACGGGAAATCCTCATCGAGGTGGAACTGTCCGAATCGCAAATGACTTTCGATCAAAAAGTCTTTGCCGCGCCGATCAAGCCGGAACCGGCCGAAGTCAAGAAGACCAACAATAATTTGCCGAACGAATCCTATACGTTCGACAACTTCATCGTCGGTCCGTCCAACGAATTCGCCTACTCCGCCAGCTTGAACGTCACCAAATCGCCCGGCCAAGGTATGAATCCGTTGTTCATCTACGGCGGCACCGGGTTGGGGAAAACCCATCTGCTCAATGCCGTCGGCGTCAAGTTGTTGAAAAAACATAGCGATATGCGATTGATGCTGGTCTCCGCCGAAAAATTCATGAATGAGTTGATCAGCGCCATTCAGGGCAAGCGAACGACCGCCTTCCACAAAAAATACCGCAACCTCGATGCCCTGCTCATCGACGACGTGCAGATCATCGGCGGCAAGACAGCCACCCAGGAAGAATTTTTCCATACCTTCAACGCGCTGTACGAGAACGGCGCCCAGATCGTTCTGGCCTCCGACAAATACCCGCGCGAAATACCGATGCTCGAGGAACGCCTGCGCAGCCGCTTCGGCATGGGGATGATCGCCGACATCCAGGCGCCCGAACTGGAAACCCGCATGGCGATCGTGCGGAAAAAAGCCGCCTGGGAAAACATCACCCTCAGCGACGAGGTGGCTTTCTACATCGCCAGCCACATCACCAGCAACATCCGCGAACTGGAGGGCGCCTTGCGCCGGGTGGCGGCGTTCGCCGAACTTTACAACGGCCAGATCAACCTCGAGGTGGCGCGCAAGGCCTTGCGCAACCTGGTCGGCGACCCGGACCGTCCGATCGGCGTCGAACAGGTTCAAAAAGCGGTTTGCGAACTGTTCAACGTCAAACAGGCCGAATTGATCGGCACACGCAAACACAAAGCCGTCGCCGAACCGCGACAGGTGGCGATGTACCTTTCCCGGAAATTGACCCATTCCAGCTTCCCGGATATCGCGAAAAAGTTCGGCAACCGCGATCACACGACCGTGATGTACGCCTGCCGGAAAGTCGAGGATCAAGCTCGTCAGGATCCGACCCTTTTCGGAATGTTGGAAACCTTGGAAAAGACTCTCCGCAACTAAAAGGCCGGTGGATATGCCTGTGGCTTCTTTGTGGAAAATATTGTATACAACCTGTGGAATTCGTTATAATGAGCGGATCAGCACCGGTTGGCGGCGTTTTTTCCACATCGCAACTGACAGGAAAAACCCTTCCATCGGTGTAAGTTACGAACGTTATCCACGCAAAATGAAGTGAACTAAATCTACGAAGGATTTAATTCATTTAATCGAAACGAAGAAGGAAGAGAGCCGATGCAATTCACGATCGCCAAGGAAGAATTGCTCCGTGGCCTGGCGCGGGCGCAAAGCGTCATCGAGAAAAAATCGACCTTGCCCATCCTGTCCAACGTGCTGGTCGAAGCCAGCGGCAGCGTCGTGACGCTCGTGGCCACCGATTTGGAAGTTGGCGTGAAGAGCCTGTGCGAGGCGGTGGTCGAAACGGAAGGTTCGATCACGGTCAACGCCAAAAAGCTGTTTGAGATCTGCAAAGAATTGGATACCGACGAGATTCACTTGAAGGTTCTGCCGAACGATTGGGTGGAAATCAGCAGCGGTGCTTTTTCCTCGCGGTTGGTCGGTTTGAGCTCGGAAGATTATCCGGTTTTGCCGTCGGCCGACGCCGATGTTCAATTCGCGATCAACGGCGCGCTGGTTGGCGAAATGATCGACAAAACGCAATTCGCCATCAGCACCAACGAAACGCGCTATTACCTCAACGGCATTTATTTTTTGACGGCGGAAACCGATGCCGGCAAAACCCTGCGCCTGGTGGCGACCGACGGCCATCGACTGAACATGTGCGAAAAGCCGTTGCCGGCGGAAATCGATTTTTCCATCGACGGCATCATCGTTCCGAAAAAGGGCGTGGTGGAATTGCGCAAGTTGGTTTCCGAGGCGGAAGGCGATATTTCACTGGGCGTGAAAGAGCGCACCATCATCGCGCGGCGCGCCGACGTGGAACTGATCATCCGCCTGATCGACGGCGAATACCCCGATTACCAGCAGGTTGTGCCGAAAAACAACGATAAAGTGATTACCTGCCGCCTGGATCACCTGACCCGCGCCCTGCGTCGCGTGGCGGTCATGGCGACTGAACTAAATAAAGGAGTTCGGCTTTCGTTGGAACGCGGCGCCCTTGAAATTTCCTGCAACAATCCAAACCTCGGCACCGCCGAGGAACGGGTCGAGGCTATTTACGACGGGCCCGGACTCGAAATCGGTTTCAACGCCCGCTATATTCTCGACGTGCTCAATGTGATGAACAGCGAGGACGTTCTGTTGGAACTGGCCGATTCGCTTTCGCCGTGCATCATGCGTTCGCCCGGCGAGGTCGGCTTCCTGGCGGTGATCATGCCGATGCGGCTGGAATAACGGCAGGTTGAAAAAGTGACGGCTTTTCAGTCAGGCGCCAAGCCACTCTTACGACGAGTGGCTTTGTTTTTCTCGGGAAGAATTTTTCTTTTCTGCCTGGTCGGCCTGTGTGTGTTGATTTTCGGTTGCGTTGGCGACGAAAACCAGAGCGGCAGTGGCGAGGGAATCACGGGCGACGTGGGCGTGGATTGCACCGTCTTTTGTTATGCCGATTGGTGCAAGGACGACGACCAGGTCGAATGCCGGTCGACTTATTGCGTCGGTCCAATCGACGAAACCTATTGCACGATCATTTGCGATCTCGATGCGCAATGTCCGGACGGTTACCTGTGCACCGAGGGTTGTCAGACCGAAGTGTCCAAGGAACCGGTTTGTGTCAAGAAAAAGGACTACCAATACCTGCAGGAGTTGGGCTACTGCCCCGCGGACTAGGGAGGCAATGGTGAACCGGAAAAAAGGGATTTTGTTTTTATTGCTGATGATTCTGGCGGCGTTCTGGATCGGTTGCGAAAGCACGACCAGCGACCAGAAAACCTATGACGAAAAACAAATCAAGCTCAATGACGCCGATCGCGACGCGATGGCCGCCTATGTCCGGAAGTGCCTGGCCGACACTTCCGCCAAACCGGAAGGTTTTTCCGCGGCGCTGACGGGCGATTACAACAAAGACGTTTTCGTCGATATTTTCGCCGCCGGCACCGAACCGTTGCAGACGCGCGCCCGCGAGGGGAGCGTCGCCGAGTCACTGCGCCGGGCCTGCCAGCAATTGCACGAGAATCCGGCTTTTCCGACCCGTTTCGGCGCGAAATTGGACCAGGCCCGCCTGGCCATTCATATCATCGACAAGGTAAAAACCCTGCCGTCGCGCGATCTGAAAAAAATCAGCCGCGTCGTCGAGCCGGGCATTCACGGCCTGATCGTCGACGGCGCGAACGGCCGCCGCGGCTTCCAGGTCGCCGAGGAAGTCCTCTACCAGGGTTGGGGAATGAAGGGCTTTGGCGACAAGGATCGCGTCATGGGCAAGGCGATGAGCGAACTGCAACTGAAAAAGCTTTGCAAAAACGCCAAGCTCGGCGAAAACGACTGGAAAGACGAGAAAAAAACCAAGCTCTATTTCTTCACTTCCCATGATTTCGTGGAAGACAAACCGGGCGGCGGCAAGACGCTGGAAACCTACCGCGCCCACAAACTGTATGCCAAGGAAATCACGCGCAGCCAATTGCTGGAAGCGGCCTGGATGGCGGCGCGCAACCTGGCCTACAACACCAAAGACGACGGCATGATGGGCTATCACCAACGCCCGGAAGTCGACCGCTTCGCCAAGGGCTACAACATCGTCCGTCACGCGGGCGCGGTGTGGGGCCTGTTCACCGCTTACAAGGCGACCGGCGACGTCGAATTGCTCAACGCCGGCCTGCGGGCGTTGAAGTACCTCATTCCCAACATCAAAATCGCCGCCGAGGATCCGAACGTCGCCTATCTCGACTACCAGGGGCAGTCCATCCTGGGCACCAACGCCCTGACCGCGATGGCGCTGGTGGATATTCCGCCCGAACTGCTGACGCCGGAATGGAAAACGTTGCGCGAAAAGCTGGGCAACGGCGTCATCGCCTTCCAGGTGGCGGACGGCCAGTTCTACGCGTCCTGGAGCCAGAAATTGAAGGGCGGCCCGGTGCCGAGTCCGCAACCGCGTTACTATCCGGGCGAGGCTTTCCTGTCGCTGGTCAGCCTGTACGAGACCGATCCGCAGCCCAAGTGGCTGGCGGCCGCGAAAAAGTGCGCTGAGGCCCAGATGCGCGAGTGGGACAAAGACCCGAAACAGCAACCCGACGCCTGGGTCGTGCAGGCGATGAGCAAACTGTATCGCATCGAGAAAAACGAAAAGTATCCGCAGTACGTCTTCAAAATGGTCAACTGGCACTTCGGCCATCAATGGGGCATGCCGGAAAAACACGAGGGCAAACTGCCCTTCAAAGATTACTTCGGCGGCGCGGACAACTCGACTCCGCCGCGCTCCACCCCGACCAGCGCCCGCAACGAAGCCAACGCCGAGGCTTGGCACCTGGCCAAGCTCGTCGGCAACCAGGAAATGACGCAAAAGCTCGGCGACGCGGTCATGGCTTCCTACTGGCACAACCTCGTCGATCAGTTCATGCCGGAAACGGTTTACTACCTGCCCGCCCCCGAAAAGGCGGTGGGCGGCATCCGCGGCGCGCTGATCTCCAACGACATCCGGATCGACTACGATCAGCACTTCCTCAGCTCGGCGATCAACGGCCTGGATCTGGCCGAGGAACGCTACGGGGTCGGCGAATTCAGCCCGCTGTCCAAGGGTAAGATCCTCGACGTACACAAGCTCGGCCTCAATCCGGCCGAGGCCGCCAAACAGTTGGGCGGCGCCGCGCCGGCGGCCCCGGCTCCCGCCGCGGCTCCCGCCCCCGCGCCCGAGGCTCCGAAAGCCAAGAAAAAAACCAAGTAAACGATCGGTCGAAAAAAACAAAAAAGGCGACGCACCGGCGCCGCCTTTTTTATTGTCGACTACCCGAACGCCGATTGTTTTTTTACCGATCACCGGCAACCCTTTTCCGGACAACCCCTTGCCAATGCCGCGCTTTCTCGGCAAGCTGGGCGCGCGAACGAGCGGTACGATTGTTGGAGTGAATGAGATGGTTCAAGACGAACAACCCAGGGATCTTTCGAACCGCATCAACCGGATGCGCCGGCGTTACCAGACCGAAAAGCCGGTCATTTCCATTCAGCGGGCGAAATTTTTCACCGAAAAGTGGCGCGAACTCGAGACCTCCGGCCTGCCGCTGGGCATGCGCGTCGCTTACGCGATCAAGAACGTCTACGAAAAAATGACGCATCATCTCGATCCGGACGACCGGTTGGCCGGCGCCTGGACCGAGCATTTTCTCGGCTGGCCGATCGACATCGAGCGCGGGCTGTTCAACGATGTGTTGAAGGTCGAACTGAGCAAAAGCACGATGCTCGCCTACCAGACGCGCGCCTATTCGCGGTTCATGGGTTACCTGGTCCGCCGCCACGGACCCAAGGGCGCGGCGAAGTTGCTGAAAAACAGCGCCGGACTGGGCCCAACGCCGGTCAACGTCGGCCTCAAGACGCTGCTGGACCGTGAAATCAACGCCTTCGCCATCGACCCGGCCGACAACCGGGTATTGCAGAAGGAACTGTTGCCCTATTGGCGCGGCCGTTCGGTGGCCGACCGCCTGGCCGAGGAACTGCGCGCGGCCGGCCTGCCCGACGGCGAAATGGCCCGGTTCATCGACGGTGTGCCCAACACCCCCTCCAAACAGGTGTTCATCGTCGGCGTCGGGGCGTCCATCGCCGCCTACCAGGGCCACCTGGTGCTCGATCACGAAAGCGTTCTGCGCCTGGGCCTGCTGGAGATGCGGCGCGAAGTCGACGAGCGGCTGGCCGGCCTGGCGGAAACCGACGGCGAGGGGCGCGATTTTCTGTTGTCGCTGGCGATTTCGCTCGACGGTCTGATGGTGTTCTGCCGCCGGCTGGCCGACCGGATCGAGGAAGCGTTGCTGGCGGAACGCGAGCCGCGGCGCAAGGCCGAACTCGGGCGGCTGCTGGCGATCTGCCGCCGCGTGCCGCTCCATCCGGCGGTCGATTTTCGCGAGGCCGTGCAGGCGTTGTGGACCCACCGGGTCGCCGTCGAACTGGCGCACCCCGACAACGTTCACGCCTACGGCCGGCTCGATCAACTGCTGTATCCGTACTATCACGCCGACCGCGCCGCCGACCGCCTGTCGCGCGAGGAAGCGCGGGAACTGCTCGAGGAATTGCTTCTCAAGGTCATGGCGCAAAACATCCGGCCGGAATCGAATTTTCTCGGCAATTTTTACCTGCGCTACGAGGGCTCGACGCCGATCACCCTGGGCGGCCGCCGGCGCGACGGCGCCGACGCGGTCAACGATCTGACCTACCTGTTGTTGGAGGCGGCCGATCGTTCCAAGAGCGTGACCAGCATCGTCGTGCGGGTTCATCGCGACACGCCCGACGAGCTGTACGGCGCGGTGGCCGACCGCCTCGCCGGCGGCACGGCGAGCTTCTCGTTCATGAACGACGAGGTGCTGATCCCGGCCATGGAGCGTTACGGCTACGCGGCCGAGGACGCGCGCGATTACGCCATCACCGGCTGCACGGATCTGCTCGCGCCCGGCAAGACCGGCGGTATGGGCTTCGCCGGTTTGCTGCTGGGCCGCCTGCTCGACCTGACGTTGCACAACGGCGACGCCCGGATGCTGCTGGGCCCGATCGCCGGCGCCGGCCCGCGCACCGGCGAGCCGGATTCGTTCGCCGATTTCGCGGCGCTGCTCAACGCGTTTTTCGTCCAGGCCGACCACCAGGTGAAACTTTGCCTATCGGCTTCCAACCTGCGTGACCGCGTGTTCGCCGACCTGCTGCCGGCGCCGATGATCTCCGCCTTCATTCGGGGCTGCGCCGACCGCCGCCGCGACGTCACCCGCGGCGGGGCCGATTACAACCTCACCGGCATCAACATGATCAACAGCCTGGCGAACGTGATCGATTCGCTGTACGTCATCCGGCGGCTCGTGTACGAGGAAAAACGGTTCTCGCTCGGCGCTTTGGTGCGGGCGACGGACGAAAACTTCGTCGGCCACGAGGCAATTCTCGCCGCGGTGCGGGAAGTGAGTGGCAAGTGGGGCAACGGCGAGCCGGAGTGCGACGCCCTCGCCCGCGAATTCACCGACCGGCTCTTCGCCCTGGTCGAGAAGCGGTCGACCTTCAAGGGCGGTCCGGTGGCGCCGTTCCTCAACAGCATGACCTCGCACACCCTCGACGGCCGCCTGTCGCCGGCGACGCCCGACGGCCGCCGGGCCGCGACGCCCTACGCCGCCAGTTGCAACCCGTACAACGTCGAACGCGCCGGCCTGACCGGCGTGCTGCGCTCGGTCGCCGCGCTAGATTTCACGCGACAGCTCGGCTGCGCCGTCAACATCCGCCAGCATCCGTCGGCGCTGGGCGCGCACCCCGAAACGCGCCGGAAGTGGATCGACCTCGTGCGGACCTACTTCCGCCTCGGCGGCGCGCAACTTCAGCCCACGGTGGCTTCGGCCGACACCTTGCGCGCCGCGCAACGTCGGCCGGACGAGCACCGCGACCTGATCGTCAAGGTCGGCGGCTACAGCACCTATTTCGTCGACCTCGGGCGCGAGATTCAGGACGAGATCATCGCCCGCACGGAGCACCAGGCGACATGAACGGCATCGTTTTCGACCTGCAGTACAACGCGCTTCACGACGGGCCGGGCATCCGTACGCTGATCTTTCTGAAGGGCTGCCCGCTCGATTGCGCCTGGTGCCACAACCCCGAGTCCAAGGCGCTCGGCCTCGAAATGGCCTTTTGCCGCGACCGGTGCGTCGCCTGCGGCCGCTGCGTCGAGGTCTGCCCGCGCCAGGCGGTGCATTTGCACGACAAAACGATCCATCGGCTGGCCGATCGTTGCACGGTCTGCGGCGAATGCGCGGCGGCGTGCCAACAAAAGGCGCTGGAAAAAATCGGGCGCGAAATTTCGGCGGCCGCCGTGGTCGAGGCGGCACGGCGCGACCGGCCGTTTTACGAGCAGTCGGGCGGCGGCGCGACGTTTTCCGGCGGCGAGCCGACCATCCAGCTGGATTTTCTGCTGGCGGCGGCGCAGGCGCTTCGCGCCGACGGCATTCACGTCGCTCTCGAGACGTGCGGCCTGTTTCCGGCGGCGCGGCGCGCGGATCTCGCGGCGGCGATCGATCTGTTTCTCTTCGACCTCAAGTTGATCGACGACGGCGCGCACCGGCGCTGGACCGGCTCGCCGAACGAAAAGATCCTCGAAAATTTTGCCTGGCTGGCCGCGGCCCTGCCCCCCGAACGGCTGTGGGCGCGGCTGCCGGTGATTCCGGGCGTCACGGATACGCCCGCCGCCTTGCGGCAACTCGTCGAATACCTGCAATGGACCGGCTTTCGCGGCCCGGTCCACCTCATGCCCTACAACCGCCTCGCTAAAAACAAATGGGAAAAAATGGGCCGCGGCGACGATTACCGCGACTTCGGCGAACTCGCCCCCGCCGCCCTCGCCGCCGTGGCGAAACGCTTCGCCGCCGCGGGTTTCGCGGTGACCGTCAGCGAATAAATTTTCTTCTGGTCCGCGTCAAGTAACGCTAAAATGAGTTAGTGAAGATCGGCGCCATCCGAAAGGGATCGGGACGGGAGGACCGGATGAAAAAATATTGGTTGGGGTTGGTTCTGATGTTTTTTTGCGTTGGCTTGGCCTTTGTCGCTTGTCGGCAAACCGACGACGATGACGAAGATGACGCCGGGTCGGGTCCGGATCTGATTTCGGACGATGAGGATGGCGACGACGACGATGACGACGATGACGATGATGATGACAATGATGACAATGATGACGACAACGATAACGACGATGACGATACTCCGGGCGATGTCTGGACCGATTCGCTTTCGGGTTTGCAGTGGCAAAACGGCGATGCTCCCGGCTTGAATTGGGAAAAGGCCAAAAGCCATTGCGCGAATTTGAATTGGGGCGGCTTTGACGATTGGCGATTACCGACGGTTTCCGAGCTGCGCAGTTTTATCCGAGGGTGCGACAACACGGCAGCCGGCGGCGCCTGTGGAGTGACGGACGAGTGCCTGGCCTATATGAGTTGCTGGGATCCGCCTTGTGAAGGTTGCGGCTACTTTGGCGGTCCCGGCCGTGGCGGGCGTTATTGGCCGGCCGAACTGGCCGGTAATGGCTGGATTTATTGGTCCTCCTCGCAGGTGGTCGAGAATCACGACACGGCGTGGCGGGTCCATTTTACCAACGGCCTGGTTAGCTACAACGACACTACCTATCTCTATTTCGCTCGTTGCGTTCGCTAGCCGCCAGCCGGCGGCCAAGGCGAAAGGCCTTGTCCAGGTAAGGTTCGACGCCGCGCTTTTCGAGCGCTCCGGCATAGAACGAGCCGATCGTTTCGGCGTTCAGCGAATCGCGAATGCTGCTCGAAATATAGGGGGTCGCTTCGTCGCAAAAGCGGCGGAAGAACGGCGGCACGACGCCCGCCGAAACGATGATCGCCGCCCGGCGCGGCTTGGGGTCGCGCGGCAACGGGCAGCCGGTAATGGTCAAAATGCGCCGTTCGGGTTTGGCGAAGGTCCAGCAGACGCGTTCGAGAAAGGCCGTCAGGATGCCCGGCGGGTAACCCATGTGCACCGGCGTGCCGAAAATCAGGCGGTCGGCCGCCGCCAGTTTTTCGGCGAGGATGTCCATGTCGTCGCGGATCGCGCAGCGGGCGTAGGGTCCGGGCGCCCGGCTGTCGCGGCAGCTCAGGCAGTTTTTGCAGAACTCGATGCGGTAGTCGAACAGGTTGATCTTTTCGCCGCGCCCCGCCGGCTCGCGGCTTGCGGCGCCCTCGAGCGCCCGCTCCACCAACCGGTCCGTGCTCTTCCCCTTCCGCCCCGCGACAATCGCCAGCAGGTTCATGGCCGACTCCTTGGTTTGGCGACAAAATTGCCAATAAGTCCGTGCGGACAAATAATATCGCGAGTTTCCGAAGATTGCCAAGAATGGGGTTTATTTATATTTCTTTTTATGCAGATAAATCATCAGCACTTGGAGGGCGGCGGGGGTGACGCCGGGGATGCGGCCGGCCTGGCCGAGGGTGCGGGGACGGACGGCGGCCAGCTTGCCGGCGATTTCGGTAGAGAGGCCGGGCAATTCGCGATAAGGTAAATCATCAGGAAGTTCAATGGCTTCCGATTCACTGAGCCGCCGTGCCGATTGTTCCTGCCGGTCGAGGTAGCCGTGATAGTGGATCTGGATTTCGATCTGCTCGATGATTTCTTCGGCGAGCGGCGGTCGCGCCGAATCGAGCGGCGCCAAGGCCGCGTAATCGAGTTCGTCGCGCCGCAACAACTCAGCCAGCGAGGTCTTGTTGTGAATCGGCGCCGAACCCCTGCTTTGCAGAAAATCCAGCACGCCGGCCGTCGGGGTGACGAAGGTCTGCGCGAGCCGCGCGGTCTCGGCGGCGATCGCCCGCAGTTTTTCGTCGAGCCGGCGGGATCGCTCGGCGGACACGAGGCCGAGCGAGGCGGCCAGCGGGGTCAGGCGCTGGTCGGCGTTGTCCTCGCGCAGCAGCAAGCGATACTCGGCGCGGCTGGTGAACATGCGATAGGGTTCCTCGGTGCCCTTGGTGACCAGATCGTCGATCAACACGCCGATCATCGCCTGGTCGCGACGCAGGATCAGCGGCTCGCGCCCCCATATTTTGTGTACAGCATTGATTGCCGCCACAAGCCCTTGTGCCGCAGCTTCTTCGTAGCCGCTTGTGCCGTTGATCTGGCCGGCGAAAAACAGATTTTCAAGGCTTTTGACTTCCAGCCACGGGTGCAGGTGGATCGGGTTCAGGTAGTCGTATTCGATCGCGTAGCCGGGGCGGACGATCTCGGCCTTTTCGAGCCCCGGCAGGCTATGGATCATCGCCGCTTGCACGTCGATCGGCAGGCTGGTGGAGATGCCGTTCGGGTAAACCTCGGTGGTGCCCCGCCCTTCCGGCTCCAGAAAGATTTGATGCGCCGCGCGATCGGGGAAACGCACGATTTTATCCTCGATGCTTGGGCAGTAGCGCGCCCCGACACCCTTAATCACTCCGGAATACAAGGGGCTGCGGTCCAGCCCCTGCCGAATGATATCCCGAGTTTTTTCATTGGTGTAGGTGATGTGGCAAGGAATCTGCTCGACCGGATGCGGCGGGGTTTCGAAACTGAAAAAGGCCGGCTTTTCGTCGCCCGGCTGCACGGTCAACGGCGAATAGTCGATTGTGGTGCCGTCGAGGCGGGCCGGGGTGCCGGTTTTCAAGCGGCCGAGCGGCAAGCCAAGCTCGATCAGGTGTTCCGACAGCGAATTGCTGGGCGCTTCGCCCAAACGCCCGCCGGCGAAATGGGTCAAACCGATGTGCAACAGGCCACGCAGAAAGGTTCCGGTGGTTAACACGGTCGCGCCGGCCAGATAACGACGACCGGAGCGGCCTTCCGCGCCAAAGACTTTTCGCCCGTCGACCACCAGGCGTTCGATCGAATCTTGCCGCAGATGAATATTCGGCTCGCGCTCGATGATTTCGCGCATCATCTGGCTATAAGAGGCCATGTCGGATTGACAGCGGCGCGACCGGACGGCGGCGCCTTTTTTGGTTCCCAGGCGGCGGAATTGAATCGCCGTGGCGTCGGCCACCTTGCCCATGATTCCGCCAAGGGCATCGATTTCGCACACCAGGTGGCCTTTGGCCATGCCGCCGATGCACGGGTTGCACGACATCCGAGCGATGGCCTCGACATTGGTCGTCACCAGGCCGACCCGCGCCCCTAGCCTGGCTGCCGCGTGAGCCGCCTCGACCCCCGCGTGGCCGGCGCCGATGACCAGAATATCGAAATGTTCGTCCAGCATGATCCCGCCTTTGTTTCACGTGAAACAATACAGGAAAGCGACCAAAAATCAATCGGTTCACGAGTCAAGAAAGAGGCGAATGTGGAATGGCGAATGGGGAATGTGGAATGGCGAATGTAAGAGCGAATGCGAAATGTAAGAGCGGCTTAGCAGCCGCGATACCACCCAGGCCGTAAATAATAATGGGAAATGCGGAATGGCGAATGAGGAATTAGTCAAATGAAAACGGGCAATTAGCCGATTGTTTCACGTGAAACAAGGCGCCTGGTCGATGACGCAGTACAAGCCCGGCTCTTTTTCGACCGGGAGAAGGAGATCGGCGTTCGGCACCAGGTGACGAGATGACTCGCGGCAAAGAACTACCCGGCCGTTCAGAATGACCATTTCCAGCGTGTCCCGCCCCAATTCGAAAATCGCCGATTCGACCGAATCCGCGCGCCACACGGCAAAATCGGCATAGTGGCCCTCGCGGATTCTACCGGCTGGAATTTGAAAGGCCGAGGCCCCCAAATTGGTCACAGCGTCCAGTAGTTGGTGGCGATCAAGATGGCCAAGACGATCGGCTCGTTGTAAGGCGGCTAAAAGCCCCTGACCTCCATCACGTCTCGAACCGGCGCCGATCAACACTTGCAAGCCGGTTTGTTTCAAGACATCGGCGTTGATCGTCCGACCGAAAACATATTCGTCGGTCAACGGTCGCCAAATCAGAAAAGAACCGGCGGCGGCCAAATGGCGGCTGCCGTTGGGGGTCAGGGCGACCCCACCGACGGCCATCAGATTCGGCGCCAGCATGCCCCATTCCGAGGCGAGCTGTAACTCTCGGGATTTTGCCCTGCTGTCGCCGTCGGCCAAGGAAACAAAGACCGGTTCGCTACGGGCCTGAACAAATTTTTTCGCCGGATTCTTCTCTATAATTAAGGAAGAGATCCAGGTCGACCAAGGCAGACGGATCGATACCGGAAGTGTATTCGGCCGGCGAGGGCTGGCGACGGTGGTGACGCCGTTTTTCAACGAATCCAAGAAACCCGCGTTGAAGCGAATATCTCCCGCTTTGTTTGCCTGCTGAATGATCTCGGCAAATTCGACTTCCAGTTCGTTTTGGCGCTTTTCACGATCCAGATAGGGGCCCGGTTTGAGTGGCGAAAAGCAATCCTCATCCAGGGGATGTTCGGCATCGATCAAACCGGGCGTGACCAACATTCCATCGAGATCAAGGCTATCGCTTCGATGGTGATGGGAAAGATTGCCGATTTTTTCGATATGGTTGTCCCGGATCTGAAGATTGGTTTGGACAACACCCTCCGGAGTTGCAAAACGACCGTTACTCAGCATAAGTGAATAAGGTCCCTCAACGGATTGTTTTTTTCTCCTAAACCACATTTTTTTTTCTCGCTTGGTGGACTTGTTGGTACACTTGGTATGTGCGGCGAGCACAATCATCCCAGGAAAATTTTGCGGCCTGTACCGGCCCGAGTTTGGAATACTTCGTTCGATAGGCTTCATCGGTCGCCAAGCGACCCATGGCTTCCGCGAGGCCTTGTACATCACCAGGATGAACTAATATTCCTGCATTATCAACAACTTCCGGCAAACTTGCCGTCTGGCTGACGATGACCGGCGTGCCGCATGCCATGGCCTCGAGCGGCGGCAATCCAAAACCTTCATACCACGAAGGATAAACCAAGGCGGTGGCGTTGCCATAAAGGCCGGACAAATCGTCATGTGGAACCGAGCCGAGCAGTCGCACGCGATCGGCAACATTATATCGCCCGGCTGCGGCAACCAGGTCGCCAGTCAGCCAACCCTCGCCACCCGCCAGCAGAAGCTCATGCGGCAATGGCTTGTTTTGCAGCATCAGTGAAAAGGCGGCCAGAATATTTTCGATGTTTTTTCGAGGTTGCAAGGTGCCGACAAACAAGAAAAACGGCTGTAACAAATCGTAACGAATTTTTATATTTTCTTTGATTTCATTTGTAACATTTTGAAAAATAGATGATAATCCATAATTGATAACAGTTATTTTGCTATCATCAATGCCGGCTAGTTCCATGATGTCGCGTTTGGTCGAATTTGAAATGGTAATGATGTGATCGGCCAGACGGATGCTGCGTAACCCCACGTACTGTTTGTAATAGCGCCGCCGAGTGTCGTACATCAAGGGCAGGCGGTAAAAAGCCAGATCATGAACCGTGATGACGATCGGCAGACGCTTGTTGAAAAGCGGCGCGGCGTGGTCCAGATAGTGAAGCACATCCATTCCGGCCCGCGCCGCTCGGCCAGGTAAAACGAGCTGCTCCCAACAGATCCGCGGAACGCTGCCTTTTCCGGGCCATTCGGTGGAATCGATCGCTGATTCGGGCTGAAAACGACGAACCTTTTCTTCGCCGTTCAATAGAAAAAGTCGAATGGATTCGTTGGCAGCCGGGATTTTTGCGAAGGCTTTCAAGAGGTGAAAGGCATAGTTGCCGATACCGGTCTCACGATCGAGCGCTTTTTGGGCGTTGATGCCAATTCGCAACGCAAGGCTCCTGCCTCCCTTGATGAATTTTAAACGCTTTGATACAAACTGGCAAGTAAGAAACACTAGATGTTTATACTTAGGCAATATGTCCCCTTAACTGTGCAGCAAAAATGTCCCCTTGGTTACGTAGAGTTCGGAGCCGAGGCCTGATAGACCCACGTCCAGTTGGTTGTTCCCTTTCGATTTTCCGTTTTGCATCGGGCTTTG
>JAAYVF010000063.1 GCA_012517325.1 Myxococcales bacterium
GCCGCCGCCAAGCCGTGCTTCGACATCACCTTCGTGATCGCGCTGGTCAGCGTCGTCTTCCCGTGATCGATGTGGCCGATCGTCCCAATGTTCACGTGCGGCTTCGTCCGCTCAAACTTGGCCTTTGCCATGATTCCCTCCTGCGCTCCTCGGCGCGTCACGGATTCGAACTACGAACTAATATCCCCCCATTCTATGCACGATCTCGTTCTGGATATTCGCCGGTACCGCCTCGAAGCGCGCGAACTGCATCGTGTACGTCGCGCGGCCCTGCGTCACCGAACGCAAATCCGTCGAGTAACCAAACAACGCCGCCAACGGCGCCTGACCCTTGACGACCTGGACTTCGCGGCGGGGTTCCATGCCCAGCACGTGTCCGCGCCGGCTGTTGAGATCGCCGATGACCTCACCGACGAAATCTTCCGGCACGACGATTTCCAGGGACATCACCGGCTCGAGCAAAACCGGCTCGGCGGTGCGCATTCCCTTGTTGATCGCCATGGTCGCCGCTACCTTGAAGTCGACCGCTTCCGTATCGACCTCGTGGTAGGCGCCGCCGAGCAGGGTCGCTTTCACGTCCTGGACCGGATACCCGGCCAGCGGCCCGACCGTCAGCGCGTCCTTGATGCCTTCCTCGACGAACGAGAGAAACTCGCGCGGCACCTGGGAGGTCGGCGCCTCGTTGAGGAAGGTAAAGCCCCCGCCGGATCCGGCGGGTTCGATCTTTAAAATCACTTTTGCAAAGTGACCGCGGTTGCCCAATTGCCGCTCGTAGGTTTCTTCGAGACGCACCGCCTTGGTGATCGTCTCTTTGTAAGCGACCTGCGGCTTGCCGACGTTCGCGTTG
The DNA here is from genome assembly GCA_012517325.1 of Myxococcales bacterium. Lineage (NCBI taxonomy): Bacteria > Pseudomonadati > Myxococcota > Myxococcia > Myxococcales > Myxococcales bacterium. Next base: position 848 of record JAAYVF010000063.1, read on the forward strand.
ACGCCGAATTCGCGCGTCAATCGGTCGGCGATGATCTCGAGGTGCAATTCGCCCATACCGGAAATGATCGTCTGGCCGGTGTCCTCGTCGATCCGCACCCGGAAGCTCGGGTCTTCCATCGCCAGCCGCTGCAAGGATTCCTGCAGCTTGTCCTGATCGGCCTGGCTTTTCGGCTCGATCGCGATGTGAATGACCGGCTCGGGAAAATCGAGGCCTTCGAGGATGATCGGCCGGTGGGTCACGGTGAGCGTATCGCCCGTCGTCACCGACCGCATCCCGACCACCGCCACGATATCGCCCGCGCTCATTTCCTTGACTTCCTCACGCTTGTTGGCGTGCATCTTGAGGATCTTGCCCACCCGCTCCTTCTTGTCCTTGGTGGCGTTGTGGAGCATCACCCCTTGTTCGGCCCGGCCGCTGTAGACGCGCAAGAAGGCCAGTTGGCCGACGTACGGGTCGTTGAGCAGCTTGAAGGCCAGCGCGGCGAACGGTTCGGCCGGATCGGCCGGGCGCTGTTCGGTCTTGCCCGTGTGCGGGTTCACCCCTTCGATCGGGGGAATATCGACCGGGCTGGGCAGGTAATCGACCACCGCGTCAAGCAGCGGTTGGACGCCCTTGTTCTTGAAGGCCGAGCCGCACAAAGTCGGCACGAGCTGCAAGCGAATCGTGGCCCGGCGGATGGCGTCGCGCAGTTCGGCTTCGCCGATATCGGCGCCTTCCAGATAACGGCTCATCAGCTCGTCATCGGTTTCCGCAACGGTCTCGAGCAATTGGGTCCGCCAATGTTCCGCATCATGTAAAAGAGCGTCTGGGATCGGTTCTTCATGATACCGAGCCCCCAAGGTTTCCTCGTCCCACCGAATCGCCTTCATGCCGATCAAGTCGATCACGCCGGCAAAGGCGGCTTCGGCGCCGATCGGCAACTGCAACACCAGGGGCGCCGCGCCGAGTCGGCTTTTCATCATTTCAACGGCCCGGAAGAAGTCGGCTCCCACCCGGTCCATCTTGTTGACGAAAGCGATCTTGGGCACATGAAATTTTTCGGACTGGCGCCAAACGGTTTCCGACTGCGGCTCCACGCCGCCGACGCCGCAAAACACCGCCACCGCGCCGTCCAACACCCGCAGGCTGCGTTCGACCTCGATCGTGAAGTCGACGTGCCCCGGGGTGTCCAAGATATTGATCCGCTGATCGCGCCAGAAGCAGGTGGTGGCGGCGGTGGTAATCGTGATGCCGCGCTCCTGTTCCTGCTCCATGTAATCCATTTGCGTCGTGCCTTCGTCGACCTCGCCGATACGGTAGGTAATGCCCGTATAGAAAAGGATGCGCTCGGTCGTCGTGGTCTTGCCGGCATCGATGTGCGCCATAATCCCGATGTTCCGGGTGCGCTCCAGCGTCGTGCCTGTCTTTTTTGTCCCCTTGGCCACGATTCAGCGTCCTTCCGACGGGGTCGTCGGGCGATCATGGATCGAACCTGCGACCTGAAAAAGAGCAATCGAAAAGACCAATCGGCAACGGTGCGCCGATCGGTCCCTCGGGTATCTATCCAGTGATGGATTCCGGCCGCGGCATTCGGTACCGCCGCCGGCGCCGTCCGACGCCGCCAACGTTCGGCGTCGATCCGGCAGATTAGCAATAAAAAAGAACGGTTCCGACCTCGACCGGTTGCCGTCGGCCGGAAGGCGAGCTGGCGGCTCGCCGGCTACCAGCGATAGTGGCTGAAAGCCTTGTTGGCCTCGGCCATCTTGTGCGTGTCCTCACGCTTTTTGACGGCGTTGCCGCGGTTGTTGAAAGCGTCGATCAACTCGCCCGCCAACTTTTCAACCATGGTTTTCTCGCCACGGCTCCGGGAGTAGCTGATGATCCAGCGCATCGCCAGGGCGGTCCGCCGATCGGCCCGCACCTCGGTGGGCACCTGATAGGTGCTGCCGCCGACGCGCCGGCTGCGCACTTCCACCATGGGCTTGACGTTGTCCATGGCCTTTTTAAAAACCTTCAGCGGATCTTCCTTGATCCGTTTTTCGATCGTGTCCATCGCGCCGTAGAAAATCCGTTCCGCCGTGCTCTTCTTGCCGCGGCCCATGACGGCGTTGATGAACTTGGCGACCTGCTTGTCGCCGAAACGCGGATCGGGTAACGGTTCCCGTTTAGTGATTTCACGCTTGCGCGGCATGGTTCGTCCTCTCTTTAGCTGGGCCGTTTGGTGCCGTACTTGCTGCGGCTCTTTTTACGGCCGTCCACACCCGTCGCATCCAGCTTGCCGCGGATGATGTGATAGCGCACACCAGGCAAGTCCTTGACGCGGCCGCCGCGGATCAACACAACGTTGTGTTCCTGCAGGGCATGGCCTTCACCAGGGATGTACGAGGTCACTTCGATGCCATTGACCAGGCGAACACGCGCGACTTTCCGCAAGGCCGAATTCGGCTTTTTGGGAGTCGTGGTATATACGCGCGTGCAAACGCCGCGCTTTTGCGGATTGCTGCGCAGCGCCGGAGCGCTGGTCTTCCACCGCTTGCTTTCCCGTCCATTACGGATCAACTGGTTGATCGTCGGCATTGTTTCTATCCAACTCTCACTGCTTAAGACGTTAATACGTTCTTCTCTTTTGCTCTTCACAAAATGAGGGCGCAAAAGATACAGATTTTACCTGTTGTTGTCAAGCGCCTTTTTTCGGTCTGCTTAAATGTCTTCCGATTCCTCTTCGTCCTCGGATTTTTCGCCCTCGCCTTCTTCCTCGTCGAGGTCGCCCTCTCCGTCCAGTTCCTCATCGAAATCGAAATCCTCGAAGGGCTCGGCATCGAAGGCTTCGTAGCTTTCGATGATCGGTTGGTCGGGCATTTCGACGTCGATTTCCAGTTCCTGATAGGTCGGGATGCCGGTACCGGCCGGAATCAAACGACCCATAATCACGTTTTCTTTCAAGCCTTTAAGCAGATCGGTCCGTCCGGCGATCGACGCTTCGGTCAGGACTTTCGTCGTTTCCTGGAAGCTGGCCGCCGAGATGAACGATTCGGTCGACAGGCTGGCCTTGGTGATACCCAGTAACATCGGCTCGCCGATGGCCGGCCGGCCGCCCTGCGCCATGACGGTCTGGTTCTCGTCTTGAAAACGCCACTTTTCGACCTGTTCGCCGATCAGGAAGTTGGTGTCGCCGACGTTGACGATCCGCACGCGGCGGAGCATCTGGCGGACGATCACCTCGATGTGCTTGTCGTTGATTTTAACGCCTTGCAACCGGTAGACTTCCTGGATTTCGTCGACCAGGTAACGGGCCAGTTCCTTTTCGCCCAGGACGTTGAGGATGTCGTGCGGGTTGGCCGCGCCGTCCATCAACGGCTCGCCGGCGCGAACGTAATCACCCTCGTGGACGCTGATGTGCTTCCCTTTGGGGATGAAGTAGTCGCGCGAATCGCCGATATCCGGCGTGACGACGATGTGCCGCTTGCCCTTTTGATCGTCGCCGTAACTGACGCGGCCGTCGATCTCGGAAATTTCAGCCATTTCCTTGGGTTTGCGGGCTTCGAACAACTCGGCGACGCGCGGCAGACCGCCGGTGATGTCCTTGGTTTTGGTCGTGGCGCGCGGGATTTTGGCCAGCACGTCGCCGGCGTGGACCGTGTCGCCTTCTTTGATCATGATGATGGCGCCGACCGGCAGCATGTACCGGGCATCGCGGGTTGTATTCGGGATTTTCAGGGTTTGCGCGGGCTGATTCGGATTCTTGATCGAAATACGAGGCCGCGAGGACGGGTCCTTGGGCTCGATAATGACCTTCTGACTGAGGCCGGTCAGCTCGTCGACCTGTTCGTTCATCGTTTCGTTCTGCGCGATATCGCCGAATTTCACGATACCGGAAACGTCGGTCAGAATCGGCGTGGTGAACGGGTCCCACTTGGCCACCACCTGGCCCGGCTTCACCCGTTCGCCTTCTTTCGCCAGCAGTTCGGCGCCGTACACGAGGTTGTACCGCTCGCGCTCGCGGCCCGAATCGTCCTTGACCACCGCCATGCCGTTCCGGTTGGTGATGATCGCGTGACCGGCGCGGCCGAAAACCGTGCTCACGTCCAAGTAGTGCAACGTACCTTCGGTGCGCGCTTCCAACGAGGATTGCTCGACTTTTCGCGACGCCGTACCGCCGATGTGGAAGGTACGCATCGTCAGCTGGGTGCCCGGTTCGCCGATCGACTGCGCCGCGATGACGCCGACCGCCTCACCGAGGTTGACCAGCTTGCCGCGGGCCAGATCGCGGCCGTAGCAAAGGACGCAGATGCCGCGGCGGGCCTGGCAGGTGAGCACCGAGCGGATCAACACGCGCTCGATGCCGGCGTTTTCGATCCGTTTCACGGCGTCTTCGTCGATTTCGGCGTTGCGGGCCACGAGGACCGTATTGTCCACCGGGTCGACGATGTCTTCCAACGCGACGCGGCCCAGGACGCGGTCACCGACGCGTTCGATGACTTCGCCGCCTTCCACCAGGGAGTTCACGTAAATGCCGTCCAGGGTGCCGCAATCGTGCAAGGTGACGATCGAGTCCTGGGCGACATCGACGAGGCGGCGGGTCAGGTAGCCGGAGTTCGCGGTTTTCAACGCGGTGTCGGCCAGACCTTTGCGGGCGCCGTGCGTACTGATGAAGTACTGCAACACCGTCAACCCTTCGCGGAAGTTGTTGACGATGGGGGTTTCGATGATTTCGCCGGAGGGTTTGGCCATCAAACCGCGCATGCCGGCCAATTGGCGGATCTGGGCGGTCGAACCACGGGCGCCGGAATCGGCCATCATGAAGATCGGATTGAAGCTGGGCGCCTTGATCTTGCCCTTGGCCAGGGTGAATTCCTGGGTGCCCATTTCCTTCATCATTTCTTTTTCGATGACTTCCGTCGCGTCCGCCCAAATGTCGACCACGCGGTTGTAACGCTCGCCGTCGGTGATCAAACCTTCGCGGCGGTACTCGAGGATTTCCTCGACCTGCTGCTGGCTCTTTTCGAGGACTTCCTGCTTCTTGGTCGGAATCAGCATGTCGTCCAGGCAGATCGAGGCGCCGCTCTGCGTGGCCATCTGGAAGCCCAGCGTCCGCACCTTGTCGGCGAGCAGAACGGTGCTCTTGTCGCCGGTCAGGCGGTAGCAGGCATCGATCAGGTTGGCCATTTCCTTTTTGCCCATGATGCGGTTGATCGAGGCGAAGCGCATCTCACTGGGGACGCTGTTGTACAGCATGACGCGGCCGACGGTGGTGTTTTCCACCTTGCCCTCGATCCGGCAGCGGATCCGGGCGTGCAGTTCGACGGCGCCTTCCGAGTAGGCCTTCTCGACCTCGTCGGAGGTCGCGAAAATCTTGCCCTCGCCCTTGGCACCGGGTTTTTCGCGGGTCATGTAATAGATGCCCAGAACCATGTCCTGGCTGGGGACGATGATCGGTTTGCCGTGGGCCGGGGAAAGGATGTTGTTGGTGCTCATCATCAGCACGCGGCTTTCCACCTGGGCCTCGACCGACAACGGCACGTGCACGGCCATCTGGTCGCCGTCGAAGTCGGCGTTGTAGGCGGTGCAGACCAGGGGGTGAAGCTGAATCGCCTTGCCTTCGATCAGCACCGGCTCGAAGGCCTGGATGCCGAGGCGGTGCAAGGTCGGCGCGCGGTTGAGCAGCACCGGGTGTTCCTTGATGACCTCGTCGAGGATGTCCCACACTTCCGGGACTTCCCGGTCGACCATCTTCTTGGCCAGCTTCAGCGTCTGGGCCAGGCCCCGCTTTTCCAGCTTTTCGTAGATGAACGGCTTGAACAGCTCGAGGGCCATTTTCTTGGGCAGGCCGCATTGATGCAGGCGCAGTTCCGGGCCGACGACGATGACGCTGCGGCCGGAGTAGTCGACGCGCTTGCCCAGCAGGTTTTGACGGAAGCGGCCCTGCTTGCCCTTGAGCATGTCGGAGAGGCTCTTCAGGGGGCGTTTGTTCGGACCGGTGATCACCCGGCCGCGGCGGCCGTTGTCGAACAGCGCGTCCACCGCTTCCTGAAGCATCCGTTTTTCGTTCTTGATGATGATTTCCGGCGCCATCAACTCCATGAGCCGCTTCAGGCGGTTGTTGCGGTTGATCACGCGGCGGTACAGGTCGTTCAGGTCGGAAATCGCGAACCGGCCGCCTTCCAGCGGCACGAGGGGACGCAATTCGGGCGGAATGACGGGGATGACGTCGAGGATCATCCATTCGGGCCGGTTGCCGCTGTCGCGGAAGGCCTCGACCACGCGCAAGCGTTTGGAGATCTTTTTGCGCTTGGCCTCGCTGTTGGCGTTTTTCATCTCGTCCCGGAGTTGGCTGCCCAATTCCTCGAGGTTGATCGCCGACAGCATTTTCTTGATCGTCTCGGCGCCCATGCCGGCTTCGAACCGCGGGTCGCCGTCTTCCTTGATTTTCCAGTATTGGTCCTCGGAGACCAGGTCGCCGCGCTTGAACTTGGTGTCGCCGGGATCGGTGACGACGTATTGCTCGAAATAGAGGATTTTTTCGAGTTGTTTGTAGGACATGTCGAGCAGCGCGCCGATGCGGCTGGGCAGGCTCTTGAGGAACCAGATGTGCGCGACCGGCGTCGCCAGGGTGATGTGGCCCATGCGTTCGCGGCGGACCTTGGAGTGAATGACTTCCACGCCGCACTTTTCGCAGACGATGCCGCGATGTTTCATGCGCTTGTACTTGCCGCACAAGCATTCGAAGTCTTTGACCGGTCCGAAGATCCGGCAGCAGAACAAGCCGTCGCGTTCCGGTTTGAACGTGCGGTAATTGATGGTTTCCGGCTTTTTCACCTCGCCGTAGGACCATTCGCGGATTTTCTCCGGACTGGCCAGGGCGATGCGCATCGCCTTGAAGCTCAAAGGATTCTTTGGCTTTTCAAACAGGCTGTAAAAGTCTTTCAAAGCCCAACCTCCTTCGCGTTACGCGATTGGCGGTTCGTTCAGCAACCTACTTCTTGTTTTCCGATCCCGGGATGCTCGTCGACCCAAAGGAACCGGCGCCGACTTCGGCGTCGAAGATCGGCTTGGTAAAGAGCGACTCGGCCTCGGCCCGCGCCTTCGCCGCCTCGTCCAATTCCACTTCCGGTTCTTTGTGCGCCTCGACCAGATCGACATCCAGGCTCAGGCTCTGCAATTCCTTGATGAGCACGTTGAAGCTCTCGGGCAGACCCGGCTCCAGTTCGCACTCGCCTTTGATGATCGATTCGTACATCCGCGTCCGGCCGGCCACGTCGTCGCTCTTCACCGTCAGGAATTCCTGCAGGCTGAACGCGGCGCCGTAGGCTTCCATCGCCCACACTTCCATTTCGCCGAGTCGTTGACCGCCGAATTGCGCCTTGCCGCCCAACGGTTGCTGGGTGACCAGGCTGTAGGGTCCGATCGACCGGGCGTGGATCTTGTCGTCGACCAGGTGATGCAGCTTGAGCATGTACATCACGCCGACCGTGACGTCGGTATCGAACGGCATGCCGGTCCGGCCGTCGAACAAGGTCGTCTGACCGCTGCTCGGCAATTCGGTGAGGGTGAAAGCCCGCTTGATTTCCGCTTCGGGCGCGCCGTCGAAAACCGGCGAGGCCATGTAAACGCCGCCGTGCCAGGTCCGGCAAAATTCGGAAATTTCCTCGTCGCTGGCGTCGCTGATCAGCTTGGCCAACCGCTGATTGCGCTCGTTCTTGAGGTCGACGATGTTCATCAAATGCTTACGCAGCTTGGCCGGCGAGAAATTCTGCGCGATGAAGTCCTCGATCTGCCGGCCCAGGTGGTAAGCGGCCCAACCCAGGTGCGTTTCGAGAATTTGGCCGACGTTCATACGGCTGGGAACGCCCAGGGGATTGAGCACCATTTCGACCGGACGGCCGTCCGGCAGATACGGCATGTCTTCCTCGGGCAGGATGCGCGACAGCACGCCTTTGTTGCCGTGGCGGCCGGCCATCTTGTCGCCGACGCTGAGCTTGCGCTTGATGGCCACGTAGACCTTGACCATCTTGATGACGCCGGGGGCCATTTCGTCGGTCCGCTTCAGGCGCTCGATCTTGTTTTCGAACAACGTTTTAACCATTTCGATCTGGCGCGTGACGTTCGTCACCAGGTCGCGAACCCGTTGTTCGAGCTTCGCGTCGGCCAGCGAAAGGTCGACGATCTTTTCGAAGTCGATCGCTTCGAGGAATTCCTCGGTGATCTTCGCGCCCTTCTTGATCAGGACTTCGTTTTCATCCTCGTCGAGCAGCGCGGCGGTGGCCATCTTGCCGCTCAGCATTTCCTTGAGGGTTTTCAAGGCGCTTTCGGCGATGATGCGGATTTCCGTTTCCTGGTCGGTGAGGATCTTGGCGATGTCCTCGTCCTCGATGCGCTGCGCACGGAGGTCTTTTTCAACGCCCTTGCGCGAGAAGACCTTGGCGTCGATGACCGTGCCGACCACGCCCGGCGGCACCGTAAGGCTGGTGTCGCGCACGTCGCCGGCTTTTTCGCCGAAGATGGCGCGCAGCAGCTTTTCCTCGGGGGAAAGCTGGGTTTCGCCCTTGGGGGTGATTTTGCCGACCAGAATGTCGCCGGGTTTTACTTCCGCGCCGATGCGGATGATGCCGGATTCGTCGAGGTTCCGCAGCGCCTCTTCCGAGACGTTGGGAATGTCGCGCGTGATTTCCTCTTTACCCAGTTTGGTGTCGCGGCTGATGCACTCGAAGACCTCGACGTGCACCGACGTGAAACGGTCGTCCTTGATGAGCCGCTCGGAAATGAGCACCGAATCCTCGAAGTTGTAGCCGCCCCACGGCATGAAGGCCACGACGATGTTCTTGCCCAGCGCCAGTTCGCCCTGGTCGGTCGCCGGACCGTCCGCGAGGATCTGGCCCTTGTAGACGCGCTCGCCCATCGACACGATCGGCTTCTGGTTGATGCAGGTGTTCTGGTTGGAGCGCTGGAACTTGATCAGATTGTAGATGTCGACGCCGGCTTCGGTCGGATCCTTTTCGTCCTCGGCCACCTTGATGACGATGCGGTCGGCATCGACCGAGTGGACCGCGCCGCCGCGCCGCGCCACCACGGTCACGCCGCTGTCACGCGCCACGACTTCTTCCATGCCGGTGCCGACGATCGGGGCCGAAGTCTTGAGCAGGGGCACCGCCTGGCGTTGCATGTTGCTGCCCATCAGGGCGCGGTTGGCGTCGTCGTGCTCGAGGAAGGGGATCAGACTCGCCGCGACCGACACGAGTTGCTGCGGCGAGACGTCCATGTAATCGACCTGATCGGCGCCGACCAGCGAATACTCGAGGCGGGTGCGGGCCGAAATGATGTTGGCGCTGAAACGGTTTTTCTCGTCGAGAGGCGCGTTCGCCTGCGCGATGATGAATTTCTCTTCCTCGAGGGCCGTCAGGAACTCGGCGGAGTCCTGAACCACGCCGTTTTTCACCGGCCGATAGGGCGTCTCGATGAAGCCCAACTCGTTCACCCGCGCGAAGGTCGACAAACTGGCGATCAGACCGATGTTCGGACCTTCCGGGGTTTCGACCGGGCAGATGCGGCCGTAGTGGGTGTTGTGAACGTCGCGGACCTCGAACCCCGCCCGTTCGCGGGTCAGACCGCCCGGGCCCAAGGCCGAGAGGCGGCGCTTGTGGGTGATTTCCGACAACGGGTTGGTCTGGTCCATGAATTGCGACAACTGCGACGAACCGAAAAATTCCTTGATGACCGCGCTGACCGGCTTGGCGTTGATCAGGTCGTGCGGCATCAGGGTGTCGATTTCCTGCAGGCTCATCCGCTCGCGGATCGCCCGTTCCATGCGCACCAGGCCGATGCGGTACTGGTTTTCGACCAACTCGCCCACCGCGCGGACACGGCGATTGCCCAGGTGGTCGATGTCGTCGATCAGGCCGCGGCCTTCCTTCAGGTTGAGCAGGTAGAAGACGACCGCCAGGATATCGTCCCGCGAAAGGGTCATGCTCTCGTTGGCCTGATCCAGATTGAGCTTGTGATTCATCTTGACGCGGCCGACCTTCGACAGGTCGTAGCGTTCGGCGTTGAAGAAGAGGTTGTCGAACAGTTGCTCGGCGGTTTCCTTGGTCGGCGGATCGCCGGGGCGCAACCGTTTGTAGATTTCGATCATCGCCTCTTCCTTACTGCGCACCTTGTCCTGGTTGAGGGTTTCGCGCAGGGATTGGCTGATGGTCAGGGTTTCGGTCCGCAGGATGCGGAACTTGGTGAGGCCGGCGTCCTCGATCAAGGCGAGTTTTTTCTCGTCGATCTGTTCGGACGGTTCGAGGAGCACTTCGCCGGTTTTGGAGTTGATGATGTACTCGCCGGCGTACTTGCCGATGAGGTCTTCCTTGGCCAGGCGGAAGCTCTTCATCTTGGCGTCGCGCATGCGGCGCAGGTGTTTGCCTTCGATCCGGGTGCCGCGCCGGGCGATCGTCTTGCCTTCGTTGTCGCGCAGGTCGACCGACAGCACCTGGTCCTTGAGCCAGCGCGGATCGGTGACGAACGAAGCCATGTCGCCGTCGATCTGCACCGGGATTTTTTCAAAGTTGGTGTCGTAGTAAAGGAGTAGGATTTCGTCGTCGGAGAACCCCAACGCCTTGAGCAGCACGGTGGCCGGCATCTTGCGTTTGCGGTCGATGCGGACGTGCAGAATGTCCTTGGTGTCGAATTCGAAATCGATCCACGAGCCGCGATAGGGAATGATGCGGGCGTTGAACAGCAGTTTGCCGGAGCTGTGGGTTTTGCCCTTGTCGTGATCGAAGAAAACGCCGGGGCTGCGGTGCAGCTGGCTGACGATGACGCGCTCGGTACCGTTGATGATGAAGGTGCCGTTATCGGTCATCAGCGGGATTTCGCCGAAATAGACTTCTTGTTCCTTGACGTCGCGGATCGATTTGGCGCCGCTCTTTTCGTCGACGTCCCAGACGACCAGGCGGATGGTGACCTTGAACGGAGCCGCGAAATTCAGGCCGCGCTGTTTGCATTCCTCGACGTCGTACTTCGGGTCTTCCAGCGCGTACTGCACGAATTCCAGACTACTGAGGTTGTTGTAGTCGTGGATGGGGAAAACGCTTTTGAAAACGCCCTGCAAGCCGATGTCTTCCCGTTCGGAAGGCTTGGTCTTGGATTGCAGGAAACGCTCGTAAGATTTTTTCTGGATTTCGATCAGATTTGGGATGTCGATGATCTTTTTGATCTTGGCATAGGACTTACGGAAGCGTTTGACTTCCCCAAGAGCTGTATACATCCAAGGTCTCCTTTACGCGATTCCGCGGTTAGTACGAAATCCCGTTAAAACGCTAAATCGGAGACAAGCCGCCCCTTGTCGGAGTCAGCCATCTCTCCGCCTTTCTTACGTTTTGGAGGGGAGCCACGGGGCTCCCCCGTCGTACAAACCCAACGTCAACTGTCTCGTTACTTCACTTCGACCTTGGCGCCCGATTCTTCCAGGGCTTTCTTCGCGGCCTCGGCGTCGTCTTTCGAAACGCCTTCCTTGACCGGCTTGGGCAGGTTGTCGACCAGTTCCTTGGCCTCTTTCAAGCCCAAATCGCTCCGCAGGGCGCGGACGGATTTGATCACCTGGATCTTGTTGGCGCCGGCGTCGACCAAAATCACGTCGAATTCGGTCTTTTCTTCCACGGGCTCGGCGGCGGCGGCGCCACCGGCGGGCATCGCGCCCATCATCACGGGAGCCGCGGCCGAAACGCCGAATTTGTTTTCGATCATTTTGACCAGATCGGTCAGTTCCAACACGTTCATCTGCGCGATTGCTTCAAGGATTTGTTCCTTGGTGATGTCAGCCATGGTCTTTCTCTCCTTCATTCAACGGAATTCGTTCGTTAAGCGGCTTCTTGAGCCTTCTTTTCCTTTACCGCGTTGAGCGCATAGGCGAGGCTGCGCGGAATAGCCGCGAGCACCCCGGCCAGATTGCGCATGGGCGCCGCCAAAACGCC
>JAAYVF010000064.1 GCA_012517325.1 Myxococcales bacterium
AGGGGCAGCTGCCCCTCCAGGACGCAGACCAGCAACCTCATCCGCTGTAACTCCTTGGGAGTCATCGAAATCATGTCCTTCTTCATGGGGGACATAATCGCTAAGCAGTTACAGGGGACAAAGTCGCTAAGCTAATACACTGGAAAGTCAAACACTTGCCTCATGTCTTGAATACTGTCAGGAAAGCAAGTTTACGCACCTCAATCTGGAATGTATTGTACTGACGGTATGCGTCGATGATTCCTCTTGCGAATCGCGCACCGAGTGCATTAATGAGTGTCTCAATACCAACTATCTATAAAATGAGAAAGCTAGGCTCTTTCAGAGTGGCTTCCCGATCACATTTGGGCGACGAAGTTGAATAATTGGATTCCTCCGGATGGTACAATCGTAACAGCGCAATCTTGTCCATGAAATCAATTCATGAAGAGGAGTGAGGCAATGAAAACCGAATCGATAGGCTATCTCGCGCTCAGTATCGCTCTTTGTTTCATGCGCTCTAGCTTGCGATGAAGAGTCAGATGATCATAGCGATAATTCGTCTGAACCACAACCGGAACCAAGCGCTACCTGCCAAGAAGATTGTTCGAATTATCTGGAAGTGCTGGCGGAGTGCGACCTGGAAAGTCCGACTCTCGCATCCTGTCTCGGCGATTGTCAGAAAAACGTTTACACGCATCTCAATCTTGAATGCATCATTGAAAGTTGCGAAACATCCGAATGTGAATTTCGCGCCGATTGCATTGAAGTGTGTTTCAATACCGGTTATGCGTGAAACGAAACATTCGATTCCAATGTGACAAGAAAAAATTAAATAAAATGAAAAAGGCCGTCGATTCCATCATGCCGATTCGATAATATTGGTATCGTCTTCAGCGAGGGCAAATCGATGCACATCATCCTGACCGGCCACCGGCGGGTGGGCAAAACGACCCTGTGTCGCCGGTTGACCGACGAATTGCGGCGTGTCGGCTACCGGATCGGCGGGGTGCTGACCGAAACCCAGGCCGACGAGAAGGGCCGCACGCTGGTCGTTCACGACCTCGCCGCGGGCAGCAGCGCGCCGCTGGCCAGCACGTTGTGGGGCGGCCCGGGCCAGACGCAAGGGCCGTTCACCTTCAGTGACGACGCGCTCTACAAGGCGATCAAGGCGATCGGCCTGGGGATGAGCGCCGACTTGCTGGTCATCGACGAGATCGGCCCGCTGGAAATGAAACGTCAGGGATTCTTCCCGATCCTGCACATCGTCCGGCGGTCGCGCAACAGTTTGCTGGTCGTGCGCCCGGAACTGGCGGAGCAGGCGAAGGCCTGGCTGCGGCTCGGCGACGATTGCGAGACGGTGGTGGTCACTTACGAGAACCGCGAGCAGCTTTTTCCCGACTTGTTGAACCGCTTGAATCTGGCCCTCAAGGTGGAACGGCTCAATTAATCCGGCAGCAGATCGCAGAACTGGAAACGATCGTCGCGCAACACTTTCTCGCCGCGGCGCACCGGGATCGGCCGGGAAAAAATCGGTCCCGCGAAAACGAAGGTGTGAAACTCGCCGTTTTCGCCACAGGGGTCGACGGTCGGGGGCAGTTCGGCCAGCAACGAGCGGTCGTAGAGGCGGCCGGCGAATTCGCCCGCCAGCGCTTGCGTATCGACGCAGGTGAGATAAGCGCGGAAGCCCAGGTCGATGAACTCCTCCGCCAGTCGGACGGTATTGCGCGCCCACAGCGGCGACAGCGCCTTCATGCCGATTTGCGCCAGGTTGTTCTCGCGATACCGGCGAATGTCCTCGAGAAACAAATCGCCGAAGGCCACGCTGTCGATGCCTTGGTTTTTCAATTCGGTGGTGGCCGCCCGCAGGCGGGTTTCGTATTCCTCGTTCGAACAGGGCGCCGGAAGGCGAACGGGCAGCAGCGGGATGCCCAGGTTTTCGCTTTGCTTGATCAGCAGCGTTTCGCGCACGCCGTGCATGCTGATCCGATCGTACCCTTCGGTGATCGTGGTCAACAGCGCGACTACTTCGTAATTCTTGCGGCGCAACTCGTACAACGCCAGGGCGCTGTCCTTGCCCCCGCTCCACGCCAGGGCGATTTTTTCCGCCATCGCCGTCTTCCCCTCTGTCTCCCCGACTCCCCGACTACCCGGACCAGCGAATCGTGAACGAACGCGATGAATCCTCGGCGGCCGATCAGCGAATCAGTTGGCGTACGCGGCAGGGCGAACCCTTTTCGACGACATCCGCCAGCAGCGAGCAATGAATCCCGTTCACGGCCAGACAGGCGGCGTGTTGCGCTTGACCCGAATCGGAAAACGAGCAGGTGAACGAACAAAACAGGTCGGGCCGAGCGCCGTTTTCGGCGGCGGCTTGCAGGCGGGCGCGCAACAATTCGATTGGCCGGCCGGTAATCATGGGCGCACCTTACGCTCAGTCAAAAAGATCGGCAAGCGGTGAGGAAAGAGCCTTAATTCGGGCGCGGTTGATCCAGGGTTTCGCGGACTTTTTTCGTCAGCGACTCGATGGTGAACGGTTTGGGTAAAAAATTGACCGACTCGTCCAGCACCCCTTGCTCGGCGATGATTTTTTCGGTGTACCCCGACATGAAAAGCACCCGCAGGTCGGGCCGCAACTGGCGCAATTGCTCGTACAGTTCCTTGCCGTTCATGTTCGGCATGATGATATCGGTCAGCAGCAAATCGATTTTTTCACCGTGCTTTTTACACAACAGGAACGCCTCGCCGCCGTTGCGGGCCTCCAGGATCTTGTAGCCGTGCATCGACAAAACGGTCTTGGCCAGGCTGCGCACCATGTTTTCGTCTTCGGCGATCAGAATGGTCTCGTGGCCGGTCGGCGGCTTGTCGCGAACCGGACGTTCCTCGCCGGTCGGCGCGCTTTCGACGCGCGGCAGATAGATTTTGAAGGTCGAGCCCATCCCCGGTTCGGAATAAACGCTGATCGAACCGCCGTTCTGTTTGACGATCCCGTAAACGGTGGCCAGACCCAGGCCGGTGCCGTTTTCCTTGGTGGTGAAAAACGGCTCGAAGATGCGCTTTTTCGTTTCCTCGTCCATGCCGTGCCCGGTGTCATGGATGGACAGCATGATGTAACGCCCGGGCTCGATGTCGGGGTGCAAGTGCCCGAATTGAATGTCCAGGTCGATGTTGGTGGTTTCGATCGCCAATTGGCCGCCGGACGGCATGGCGTCCCGCGCGTTGACGACCAGGTTGACCAGGATCTGGTCCACCTGGTGCGGATCGATCTTCACTTGCGCCAAATCCGGACCGGCGACAAAGCGAAGTTCGATGTCCTCGCCGATAATGCGGCCCAGCATGCGTTGTGAATTGGCGACCAGTTCGTTGAGGTCGACCAGCCGTGGAATGATGATCTGTTTGCGGCTGAACGCCAGCAATTGCTGGGTCAGACTGGCGGCATGTTCGCCCGCGCGGCGGATTTCGGCGACGTGTTCCAGCAGCGGATCTTCCTGCTGCAGCGACAGCTGGAGAATCTCGGTATATCCCAGAATGCCGGTCAGAATGTTGTTGAAGTCGTGGGCTACGCCGCCCGCCAGCCGGCCGATGGCTTCCATCTTCTGCGAATGCCGCAGTTGCTCTTCCAATTTGGTTCGTTCGGTTTCAGCCTGGCGGCGGGAAGTGATGTCGCGCGCCGACGTGGTCACCGCGGCGACTTTGCCATCCGGATTGATTTCCGGAATGAGGATCCAGTCCACCCAGGTGCCGTTCGGAAAGGAAAACTCAAAGCGGTAAGGCGCCGCTGTCGCCACGACTTTTTGTATGGCCTCGGTCCACATTTGCTTGAGCGGAGTCGGCAGCGAAAGGTCCTCGATCCGGACCCCGAAAAGGTCCGCCGTCGGCAATCCCGCAAGCCGCTCCACCGCTTCATTGGCGTAGAGAATGCGCTGCTGTGTGTCGAAGCGCAGCACCGCGTCCGGGGAATTTTCGGCGAGCGCCCGGAATTTTCCCTCGCTTTCGCTCAGGGCGGCGATGGAGCGCTTCAAATCGGCGATATCGCGGACGATCGCCAGCAAAAAACGCTGACCGGCCAATTCGATGCCGCTGAGGGAAACTTCCGCCGGGAAGATCATCCCGTCGAGCCGCTGAAACAGCCACTCGAAAGTCTGCGGCCGCCACTGCAGCGCCAGTTGAATCTTTTCCTCGCATTTTTCCGCCGATTCCATCCCGTCCGGTTGCCGGAGCGGCGAAAAATGATCGATGGTCTTGCCGATCAAATCCTCTTTGGCGCCGCCGAACATTTCCATTGTTTTGGAATTGCACTCGACGAAATGCTTGCCGTGCAGCAGGAAAATGGCGTCGTGGGCCATTTCAAAAAGAGTGCGGTACCGCAATTCGTTTTCGTGCAAGGCGGCCTGATGGCGGCGGATATCGGTAATGTCGCGGATCGATTCGATGGCCCCGATGATATTCCCTTGCGCGTCGAACAGAGCGCGGGCCAAGGCCCAAAGATGGCGATCGCCGGCCCCCAACGCCGGGGCGACCACCTCGGCGATCCGCGTATCCTTTTCCCGCGTGAGGAAGGTGTATTTGGTTTCGATTTGCGGGTCGTCTTTCAACAACAGGTCGATGAGGATCGGCTGCGCTTTACCGTAAAAGGGAATCGCGTAGCAGTAATCGCCTTTGCCCAGCACTTGTTCCGGCGGGATGCCGGTCATTTCCACCATCGCCTTGTTCCAGGCGATGACCTTGCCCGCGGTGTCGATCGCGAAAGTCGCATCCGGCAGGAAATTGATCAGGTCGGCCTGTTGCCGCTCGGCGTTGCGAATCGCCGTCTCGACCGACTTTTGCCGTTCGATGTCACGGACCACCGCCAACACCCGCGGCACGCCGCCGATTTCCGTCAGCTTGAGCGAGACTTCCATCCAGAAACGGCGGCCGGCTTTATCTTGCGCCAGCCATTCAAAACATTGCGGCCCTTCGGTGATCGCTTTACGGATCCAGTTTTGGGAATCAGCCGCCGAAAAAGGCGGCGGCAAGTTGACGATGCGGTCCATCGAAAGCCGGCCTTTTTCCTCCGGGGAAATGCCGTAGAGCTCGACAACCCGCTGATTGAAATCGACGATATCCCCGGTTTCGACCTCGTGGATGAAAATGGCGTCGTTGACCGCGTTGAAAATCGCCTCGTAATTGGCCCGCGACTGTTTCAACTCGCGCTCGGCTTGAATGCGTTCCGTCTCGTCCCGGGCGACGGAAATGTAGCCGATCACCTCGCCTTCCCGAACGAGGGGGAATTTGGTCGTCGAGGTGATCCGCTGCCTGCCGTCGCCGGCGGTGAATTCATAAAAGGAGAGGGCGAGATTCGGGTCAGCGATAAACCGGTTGACGTTCTCAACGGCGGCGCTGGTCATTTCCTCGCTGAGTACGCCGAAGGAGTCGGCCAGATCCTTGATGTTCCGGCCGATCAATTCCTCGCGTCGGCAGCTCAGGTGTTTTTCAACGGATGGGGTGACATCAAGGATGACCAACTCTTTCGAGACGATAAAGATGACCTCGGAGCCGTACTCATTGTACAGACGCAGATGGTCTTCGGATTCGGTCGACGGTCGCCGAATGGCTTCGGTGAGGCGGCCCGGTTCCTGGTTGGATAGGGATCCGCCGTTTCCGTCCGGATTTTTTTTCAAGTCAGTCATGGTCGCGAACCCCAAAACCCCTTATCGGCGAATGCAAATATTTTTCTGTCCCGCATTTCTCGTGCGATTTCTGCTTTGTTAAACCGGTTATCGGATGATTTTCGATGGACCTGGAATATTAAGATCATTCAAACGGTGGATTTTTTCAAAAAATATGGCAGTACGGGGAGAAAAAGAAAACCGCGTCCACCGAAGCGGACGCGGCATGAGATTCGGCACGAATGGATTTTGGCTCAGGCAGGCGCGCCCTGGTATTGAGCGCTACCGAATCCCAGAATCGGGATGAAAATGAACGGCAGGAAGATCAAACCGGCCGCGAACCCGCCGCCTTTGCCGAAAGCCTTGGCCAACGCCAGGTTGAGAATGATGGCGATGATGAAATTCACGATCGGAATGAGCAGCAAAATGAACCACCAGACGGGTTTACCGACGATTTCCAGCAACACGATGATGTTATAAATCGGAATGAGGCAGGCCCACCCGGGTTTTCCCGCTTTGGTGAATACCTTCCAGCAACCGGCGATAATGAAAACGACCACCGCTAAATAGACGATCGCGACCAGAAATTCCATCGTGTCCTCCTTGGTTCATTTTTTTTAGAGTTCGAATCGATTGTACGTAATCTTAAAATCACATTACAAGGAAATTATCGGCGCCCGGTCGAAAAAGTTGAGAAAGTCGTGGGTCCCATGGTTGATTTTTCGCTGGACAGTCCGGAAGGACGTTATTTTGCGGCCGATTTTCACCCGTCTCCCGGCCGGGGGAGCGAAGGCACATCCAAGCGAATACCCCGCAGCTGCAGACTATTGGTCACCACCGAAACCGAACTCATCGCCATCGCGGCCGCAGCGAACATCGGTTGCAGTTGGATCCCGAAAAACGGGTAGAGAATCCCGGCGGCGATCGGAATGCCGATGACGTTGTAGAAAAACGCCCAAAACAGGTTCTGCTTGATGGTCCGCACCGTCCGCCGGCTGAGCGCGATCGCCCGCTCGACCCCGCTCAGCGAACCGTGCATCAGGGTGATGTCGCCCGATTCCATCGCGACGTCCGTGCCCGAACCCAGGGCGATACCGACATCGGCCGCCGCGAGTGCCGGCGCATCGTTGATGCCGTCGCCGACCATCGCCACTACCTGGCCGTCCTGCTGCAACTCACGGATCTTGTCGGCTTTTTGGCCAGGCAAAACTTCGGCCAGAACATGGTCGATCCCGGCCGACCGGGCGATGGCCTCGGCGGTGCGGCGGTTGTCACCGGTGATCATCCAGACAGCGAGGCCCATTTTTTGCAGCGCCTCGACGGCCTGCCGGGCGTCGGGCTTGAGGGTGTCGGCGACCGCCAGCAGTCCCAGAACCTGCCGCTCGTCGGCCAGAATCATCGGGGTTTTGCCCTGCGCGGCAAGCGCGGCGTATTGCGCCGCCGCTTCGTCAGGAAGGGCGAACTGCTCGGCGATGAAGGCTTCGTTGCCAAGGAAATAACGGCGGCTGTCCCACCCGGCGCGAATGCCGCGACCGGGCAGTACCTCGAACTGTTCCGCCTTTGGCACCGTCAATCCGGTCTCGCGCGCTGCGTCGAGGATCGCCAGACTCAGCGGATGCTCACTCGGCTTTTCCGCGCCGGCCGCGATCGCCAGCACCTCCTCGCGCGACCGTCCGCCCAGCGGTAAAACGTCGGTCAGCGAGGGTTCGCCGCGCGTCAGCGTGCCGGTCTTGTCGAAAACGACGGCCGTCAGGCGGTGCGCCTGTTCGAGCGCCGGCCCGCCCTTGATCAGAATGCCGTACTCGGCGCCCTTGCCGGTGCCGACCATGATCGCGGTCGGCGTCGCCAGGCCCATGGCGCAGGGGCAGGCGATGATCAGCACCGCGACGAAACTCAGCAGAGCGCGGGTCAACGCCGGTTCGGGGCCGAGGGAATACCAGACGAGAAAGGTCAACCCGGCCAAGGACATGACGATCGGCACGAAGACCCCGGCGATCCGGTCGGCTAGGCGTTGGATCGGCGCTTTGCTGCCCTGGGCTTCCTGGACGATGCGCACGATTTGCGCCAGCACCGTGTCGCGGCCCACTTTTTCGGCGCGGAAGCGGAAACTGCCGTTTTTATTGAGCGTGCCGCCGAACACCGCGCTGCCCGGTGTCTTGTCCACGGGCAGGCTTTCGCCGGTCAGCATCGATTCGTCCACCGCGCTGGCGCCGTCGAGCACCGTGCCGTCGACCGGCAGGCGCTCGCCCGGGCGGATGACGATCGTCTCGCCGGCGACGACGTCCTCGATCGGCGTCTCGATTTCCTCTCCTTGCCGCAAGACGCGGGCTGTCTTGGGCGAGAAGCCGATCAGCTTTTTGATCGCCGCGCCGGTCCGGCCCTTGGCGCGGGCTTCGAGCAGCCGGCCGAGTAATATCAAAGTGATGATCATCGCGGCGGTCTCGTAGTAAACCGGCGGCATACCTTCCTGCAGCGCGGCGAACAGCGACGGGCGGAACGTGGCGATCGCGCTGTAGGCAAACGCGGCGGTAGTGCCCACGGAGACGAGGGTGTTCATGTCGGCCGACCAGTGCCGCAGGGCGATCAGGGCGCCGCGATGGAATTGCCAGCCGACGTACAGATAAACGGGCAGGGCCAGGAGAAATTCCAGGTAATGCATGGCTTGCGGCGACACGGCCAGCAACATGGACAGGTGATCCCGGAAATGTGCCGCCATCAATACGGTGGTCAGCACCACACCGATCGCCAGCTTGCGCTTGAGGTCAGTCAATTCGCGGTTGCGGATGGCTTCGAGCGGGTCGGCGACTTCCGCCGGGCCGGTTTCCAGGACGCGATAATCGCCCGCCGCCGCCACGGCTTTCTTGAGATCGCCCAAACCGGCCAGATTCGGCAGAAATTCGATCGTCGCTTCCGAGGTCGCCAGGTTGACCGCCGCCTTCACCACGCCGGGAACGGCCGCGAGCGCTTTTTCGATCCGCGCCACGCAACCCGCGCAGTGGATGCCCGCGATCGGCAAGCGGGCGCTGGCGGTCGCCACCCGATAGCCGGAGTTTTCGACCGTTTTCACCAGATCCGCGAGCGAGGCGTGGTCGGGTTGGCAGTTCACCGTGGCTTGTTGCGTCGCGTAATTGACCACCGCGGTGGTCACCCCCGGGGCCGCCGCCAGGCCTTTCTCGACCTTGAGCGCGCAAGCCGCGCAATGCATGCCCGCGATCGGCAACTCCAGGCGCGTGACGCCTTCCGGGTCGGTTTTCGTAACCATGGAGAAAGAGTGATGATATTTTTATGAATGTCAAGGATTGGTCCTGCCATCATCCCGGTTTCTCGATTGAAAGTGGCATACCGGAAGGCGAAAATCACCTCAAACGAGTTTGAAAAACGTTGGTGGCCGGTAAGACAACTTTTCGTGGCGTGACTATTCCCGCAGCCAAGCCGCGGAAAAAACGGCCCAGGTGATTTTCTTGTAGGGCAGAAACGGGATCGGGCCGTTCTCGTAAAGGCAGCCGAGGCGGCCGTCGGGCAAGATCGACAACGCGGAATAAGCCGACGGCCCGGGGTGCAGTAACTTGGAAGCGGCCCAGGTTTCGCCGCCGTCCTCGCTCAGCCGGACGGTCAGATCGTGGCGCAGGATTTCAACTTCCCCCACCGGGTTGGAAAAGAGCAATCCGTACGGCGTTTGCAGCAGGCTGCCCTGGCATGAGGGGTCGGGCAGGGCATCGTCGTAGGTCGTCGCCGACCAGGTCAGGCCCTCGTCGTCGCTGCGGGCGATCTGGCGGCGGTGTTCGGCGGACAGATCCCGCATGTTGATGATCAGGCTGCCGTCGTCTAGTTCGGCTACCTGCGACTCGTCGGTGTCCGGGCCGAGGATGCCGCCGATCCGCCAATCAAGGCCGTCGTCGCTGTAAAGGATGTGTGAATGCGACTCGCCGCCCGTCGTGCGGTGGTTGCCGGGCACCACGAACCGGCCGCTCCGCAACTGGATGCTGCGGCCCGGCCCGGTCGCGTTCCAGGTCCAATCGTTCTGTCGCGTCATTTCGGTGATTTCAATCGGCGCGGCCCAGGTTTCGCCGTCGTCCTCGCTGGAGGTGATGAATACCCGACGGTTGTTCATGTCGTGTGCCGGGTTGGTGCAATAAGGCAGCCAAATAGTGCCGGTGTCGCGGTCGACGACCGGGGCCGGATTGCCGGCCGTGTCGAGGTCGTTGTCGATGACGACCTGGAGCGCCGTCCACGTCAGTCCGTCGTCGAAACTCCGTTTCAGCACGATGTCGATGTTGCCGTCGTCCAGGATGCTGTCGCGCCCTTCGCAGAAGGCGAGCAGCGTGCCCTGGGTCGTTTCGATCACCGACGGGATGCGGAAAACCGGGTAGCCGTCGACGTGGTTGACGTACAGATCCTGCTCGGCGAAGTACACGTCGTCGTTGTCGTCGTCGTTATCATTATCGTTATCGTTGTCGTCGTCATCGTCGTCGTCGCTTTCGCCGGTGTCGTCATCGCCGGCGTCGTTATCGTCGTCGGCATTGTCCTCGGCATCGGTGCAGGCCCACCCGAACACCACCAAACCGCCGATCAGGCAAAGCAGCAACCAACGAAAACCAGGCGAATGCATGGGATTTTTCTCCCTCGTCGGAATGACGCTGACGGTTGTCAGCGTACTATCATCCGCCGGGAGAAAAAATCCCTCGTTTTGTTAGTTGTTGGTTAATCCGCCGGTCCTCCCGCGGTTGAAAACGCGTCAATCCACGGTTACATGCACTGCATGGCGTGGCCGGTGCGCATGTCGGCGGTGTATTCCTCGATGTGTTTCACCAGATGACGCGCCTCGGCGACGTGCTCGTCGCGGATGACGGCGCAGGTCTCGTCGTCCGGCGGCGCGGCTCCGCATTGAGCCTGGTAGTTCTCCATCGTTTGGCGCAATTCGCTTTCGTGTTCGATCAGGTGTTCGATGTCGCCGTCGTCCCAAGGACAGCACTGGCCGTCGACCATCCCGCCATGACCGTCCTCACCGGGACAATCCGCCGGCAGTTTGGATCTGGCGTCGGCCAGCAAGTTCATTTGTTCGTCCATCCGGTCGCAATAGGTCGAAACGTCCGCGAGCGGATCGGCCGACGTTGCCTCGCCGTGTTGAACGATCAAGGCATCCGAATCGGCGAGGGTTTGCTCGTACTCGTCCATAGCGTCGGTTTGGCCGACAACGGCGGCGGAGGAATCGTCGTCATCGTCGTTTTGCATACAGTTGGCCAAAGCGAGCGCAAGCAGGATGGTTGCGGTAAAAATCGACAACGGAAACCGTTTCATTTTTTACTCCTTGGGTTTGAAATGGCCATTGAGGCCCATTTTCGCCAGAGCTTAAGCTTTCGATCGCGGTTTATGGCGAATCTCGGGGATTTCACGGAGGATTTGCCGAAATTCCTGAGCCGGCCGATCGGGGGATTCACGGCTGGATTTCAGGCGGCGATCCGCGATTCCCGGCGTTCTTCCTGAATGATTCTTCATTCAGTATGAAAAGTTGACTTTTCGCCGGAAGGTGTCGATAATCCAAGCGCGATCGTTAATGCAGGGTCCGGATAACGAGAGTGTAGGATGTCCAACGTCAGGCATGTTCGTACGTCAGCGACGCAGTATTACTTCACCGCGTTCGACTATCAGCAGATCGTCGCCAAGATGCGCGAGGAATTCGCGCGGGTGGCCGACAAGGTCATCGGCCGCGACCTGATCATCATGCAGTTCGCCTGCGCGCTGTTGACCCGCCAGCACTTGATGTTGCTGGGCCGCACGGGCATCGCCAAATCCTTGCTGGCCAACGAATTGTTTGAAATCTTCAAGGCTTCCGGCGCGAAAACCTTCAGCATCAAGGCCTCGGTGGAGGACACCAAGGACAATTATTTCGGCCCGATCGACATCCCCCGTTACCGCGACGAGGGCGTCAAGGTGCGGCGGACACGCGGCTCGGTCCTCGAGGCCGATTTCGCGTTCCTCGACGAGTTGTTCGACACCAACGAGCAAATCCTGCGCGACATCATGTTGCTGCTTTCCGACCGGATGCTGTTCGAGGGCAGCGAGCGCTACCATGCCCGGCTGCACACCTGCATGGCCGCCTCCAATTACCTGCGCCTCAACGAGGTGACCGAGGCCGTGGTCGACCGCTTCGCCTACCGCAGCGTCATCGCCTCGGAATCCGACGCCTTCACGCAGTACCGCATCGACCGGTCGTTCATGGGCATGCAGGGCAAGGGGCGCGGGCCGATGAAGCCGATTTCCCGCGACGAGATCGACTACCTGTCGCGCGTCGTCTGCGGCGAGGTCGGCGACATCAACATCGAGGTCAGCGACGAGGTCCTGTACCTGAAAAACATCATCCTGCGCTACTTCATCGACCGCATGAAGAAGGCGAAGGGCGGCTACTACATCAGCCCGCGCCGCCAGGCGTTGGTCATCAACCACCTGCGCGCCTGGGCGCTGCTCGACGGCCGGACGAAGGTCGAGGAAAAAGACCTGCCGCAGATGAACATGATGTTGTGCATGGTCGGCGCCGACGACGAGGAAGAGAAGATCTTCGCCAAGACGGCGGAAGAGACGATCCGCTATCTGCACAGCGACGAGACCTTCCGCAAGCAGCTCGTGCTGCTGACCACCGTGCTCAACGTGATCGAGATTCTCAAGGCCAACCCGAAGCGCGCCGAGACGATCAACCTCGAAGCGCTGGGCGTCGTGCCGCCGCAGAAGGGCTGGAAGGAAGAACTGGCCGCGAAACTGACGCGCCAGGACGACCTGTCGGTGACGGTCGAGCAGTTGCGCAAGATCCTGGCCGACCTCAAGCCGGCCAACCTGTACATCCAGGAGTTGGCCGACGGTTGCCACAAGCAACTGCGCGAGTTGTCGGCGCTGCACCTTTCCGGTGACGGCGCCACGTTCTGGAAACGCTGACACCGGCGATTGCAACGCCGCGAGGAGAAAACGATGCCGCCGCGGTCCGCTTTGGCGCCGTCGATCGGTGCTTGACGCCGGGCGATCCTCCGTGTTAGCAAAGTCGCGTTTTAGTTGAACCGAATGGAGTTGAGGAATCGACTTGCTCGGATGGTTGCGCCGCTGGAGAAAACCCAAGACCGATTCGCCCGCCCCGACGAATACGACACCGGACGCCGCATCGCCGCCCGTGAAACCGTCGCCGCCCCGCGCCCCTCAACCGGCCGCGCCGGCGATTCCGGCGAGCGAGCCCCTGATCATTCCGCGCCCGGAACACACGCTCAGCCGCCGCGACATCAGCGTCAACACGCTCAAGGTGATGGGCCGGCTGATCCAGCACGGCTACAAGGCGTATCTTGTCGGCGGCGGCATCCGCGACGTGCTGATCCACAAACGGCCGAAGGATTTCGACGTCGTCACCGACGCCAAGCCGGAGCAGGTGCGGGCGCTGTTCCGCAACAGCCGGCTGATCGGCCGCCGCTTCCGCCTGGTGCACGTCTTTTTCCGCGACGGTGAGATCATCGAGGTTTCCACCTTCCGGCGGGGCGTCGATTTCGACGTCGAGAGCGACGGTCCGGTGCAGGAGGAAAACACCTTCGGGACGCCGGCCGAGGACGCGCACCGGCGCGACCTGACGATCAACGCCCTCTACTACGACCTGCAGAACTTCGCCATCTACGATTACGTCGGCGGCATGGCCGATCTGAAAAACGGGGTCATCCGCGTGATCGGCGACCCGGTGACGCGGTTCCACGAGGACCCGATCCGGATGATGCGCGCCGTGCGCCACAGCGCGGGAACGGGCTTCGCCATCGAACCACGAACCCGCGAGGCGATCCGCGAATGCGCGGCGGAAATCGCCAAGGTCAACCCGTCGCGGCGGCGCGACGAATTTTTGCGCGAGCTGGTCGAGGGGCGCAGCCGGAAGAGCCTGGAAATCATGCTCGACCTGGGCCTGCTCGGCCGGATCATGCCGACGATCCGCCGGGTGTTCGGCGACGACGGCGGCCGGCCCGAGGTGCGTGAGCATTTCTTCCGCAACCTCGCCGCGGTGGACGAGGCGATCGCGCGGGGCAAGGAAGTGCCGTTCCCGGTGATCCTCGCCGCGCTGATGTCGCCGCTGGTGGCGGCGCAGAATTTCCCCGCCCAGGTCGAAGATCCGCGGCGCCTGCGCGGCTTCCTGTCCGCCGCCGTCCGGAGCTTCGTCAAGCCGATTCTGGCCGAGATCGGCGTCAGCAAGGCCAACGCCGAAGCCGCCGCGCTGCTGTTGGCCGGGCAATCGCAACTCGAACGCGCCATTTCGTACGGGCCACAGATACCCAAGCACATCCTGCGCAAATCCTATTTCGTGCCCGGTTTGATGCTCTACCAGATCGAACGGCGGCACACCGGCGAACGCTTGCCCAAGCCGCTTTTTCAAGCTGGGCTGGATCAGAACGCCTTGTTGTTCGTCGAAGCCTCGCCGAATAAAAAACGCCGGCGCCCGCACCGGAGCCGCAATCGCACCGCGCGCGCCAAGACCGGAACGCCGGAAACGCCGGCCGCCGCGCCCGCCGAACAACCGCCGAAAAATCAGCCGCCGGCTTCGCCGCCGGACGATTCCCTGCGGTTCAAGCACTCCGAGTAGACGGAAAAAACGCCGGATCGGGCGGCGGCCGCAAGTGCGCGGAACGCTGGACGCCCCCCGCCGGTCGGGGTACATTCCTACGGATGAAAGTTCTGGGCATCAGCGACAACCACAATGCCGGCGCCGCCGTGGTCATCGACGGCCGGCTGGTGGCCGCCGTGAACGAGGAGCGCCTGTGCCGGGAGAAGAACCGGCTCGGTTTTCCCGCGCTGGCGATCGCCGAGGTGTTGCGGCTCAGCGGCTTGCGGCCGGACGAAGTCGATCACGTCGTCGTGGCCGGCGACATCACCCCCTGCTTTTTTCTGCGGCTGATCCCCCACTGGCATCGGGGGGCGAAAAACCATTCGGGCCAGTTCGGGGTGCTGTTCGATCTGTATACCTATTATCAGGTCGCGGCGCGGTATTTCGCACTGCCGTACCAGCTTGACCGGCGGCTGTCGCGCGCCTTGCTGGTTCGCCGCCTGACGCCGCTGGGCCTGCACGCGCCGCTGGGCTTCTGGGAGCATCACCAGGCGCATGCCGCCGCGGCGTTTCTCGGCGGGCCGTTTTCGCGCGCGCTGGTGATCACCGCCGACGCGATGGGCGACGGGCTGACGGCGACGGTCGGCATCGGGCACCCGGACGGCCGCGTCGAACGCGTTTTCGAACAGTCGGGAATGGCGGCGCTCAATCCCTATTACAGCCGGGTCACCGAAATGCTGGGCTTCGTCCCGAACCGGCACGAGGGCAAGGTGACGGGCTTGGCGGCGTATGGCGACGGCGAACGGCTCGCGCCGCTGTTCCGCCGGTCGCTGCGGTTTCGCCGGGGTTCGTTTACGCGGCTGGGCAACCCGATCGGGCACAGCCTCGGCTTCGGTTGGTATCGGCACCTGGTCGGCGAGCCGCGCGAGGACGTGGCCGCGGCCTGCCAACTGGTGCTGGAGGAGGCGGTCACCGCTTTCGTCGCCCATTGGGCCCGGCGGCTGGATCTCGCCGACGTCGTCCTCGCCGGCGGGATTTTCGAGAACGTCAAACTGAACCAGCGCCTCCGCGAATTGCCGGAAATCCGGGAAGTCAGCGTCTTCCCCAACATGAGCGACGGCGGCCTGGCGGCCGGCGCGGCGCTGGGCGTCGACGCGGCGAAGCCCGCGCCCCTGGCGGATGCCTACCTGGGAACCGAATACCGCGAGGACGAAATCCGCCGCGAGCTCGACCGCTGGGGCCTGGATTATACGCGGCCGGCGCGCCTGGCTGAGGAAGTCGCCGCCCGCCTGGCGCGGGGCGAGGTGGTGGCGCGGTTCCACGGCCGGATGGAATACGGCCCGCGCGCCCTCGGCCACCGCACGATCTATTGCCGGCCCGACGATCCGGCGGTCAACGATTGGCTCAACCGGCGGCTCGGGCGTTCCGAGTTCATGCCCTTCGCGCCGATGGTCCTCGCCGCCGCCGCCGATCGCTGTTTCGTGGGGATGAGCGGCGGCCGCTATACGGCGCGGTTCATGAACATGTGCTTCGATTGCACCGCCTACATGAAGAAGGTCGCCGCCGGCTGCGTGCACGTCGACGGCACGGCGCGGCCGCAGATCGTCGACCGCGAGCACAATCCCGACGCCTTCGCCATCCTCGCTGCCTACGAACGCCTGACCGGCACGCCGGTGCTGATCAACACCAGCTTCAACATGCACGAGGAGCCGATCGTCATGTCGCCCGCCGACGCCGTGCGTTCGTTCCGGCAGGGCCGCCTGGATTGGCTGGCGATCGGCCCCTACCTCGTCCGGGCCCGCCCATGAACCCGCGCGAGGCCCTGTCGCTCGTTCATCCCCGCGCGGTGATGATCCAGACCACCAGCCGCTGCAACGCGAACTGCGTCATGTGCCCCCATCCGCTGGTCCGCCGCACGATGCCGCAGGGCGACATGGACGAGGGCTTGTTCGCCGCGCTGATCGACGAGATCGCCGCGTTCCCGGGCCTGCGCCGCGTGATGCTTTACCTGATGAACGAGCCGCTGCTGGACCGGCAGATCGTGGCGCGCATCCGGCGGGCGCGCGCCGCGCTGCCGGCGGTCGAGTTGTACCTGCTGTCCAACGGCATCGCGCTCGACGACCGGCTGAGCGACGAACTGCTCGACGCGGGACTGACGTGGATCGGTTTTTCGCTGCACGCCGCGCGCCCGGAGACCTATCGCCGCATCACCGGCCGCGACGATTTCACGCGCGTCCGCGATCAGGTCGCGCGGCACCTGCGAAAAATGATCGACCGCTACGGCCCCGACGCGGCGATGATCAACGCGACGCGCATCCGACCGTTCGTCGACGACGAGGAGTGGGACGAGATCGGCCGCTTCTGGCGCGACGTCGGCCTCCAGCGGTTGGATTTGGTGGAGGGTTACATCAGCCGCGCCGGCAACGTCGAGGTGTACGGCCGTGAACCGATGCGGCACGCGGCGATGCTCGGTTGCAAAACAGTCTGGGCCTATGAGATGGCGCACGTCCTGTTCGACGGCGTGGTCGTGCCGTGCTGCATGGACTATCGCCGCCGGGCCGTCTGGGGCAACGCGCGCGCGCAAGGCCTCCTGGCCGTGTGGCGGGGCGAGGCGCGCCGCCGCTTTCTCGAACGGATGGACGGGCGCGAATTGGCCGCGGACGATCTATGCCGTGCCTGCGAGGACGCGATCCCGGCCGCGCCGCCCGATAAAAAGCCGGCGGAAACGGCGCGCGAGCGGAGCCGCCCGGAAAGAATTCCCGATATCCTGCTCGTGCATCCGCCGCCCTGGCTGACCGCCGGGCCGCCGCTGGGCCTGGCCGCCTTGCGGGCTTGGGTCGAGCGCGACGGCTTTGTCGCGGACGTGGTTGACGTCAACATCGACCTCTATCACGCCGTCGAGCCGGCGCGGCGCGGCCTGTGGGAATGGGAGGAAGGGCGCGTCTGGGAAAACGCCGCCGAGGTCGAACGGCTGTTCGGCGATCAACTGCGCGCGGCGGCGGCGGAACTGGCGGCGCACCCGGCGCCGGTGATCGGTTTCAGCCTGGCCAGCCGCAAGGAACAAGCAGCGGCGATCCTCGCCCGCGAAACGGCGCGGCTGGCGCCGGAAAAGCTGTTGATCGCCGGCGGCCCGGCCACCGCCGACCCGGCGTCGCGCGAACTGGTCGCCCGCCTGTCGGGCGGAGCGTTGAGCGTCTTCGCGATCGGCGAGGGCGAGCGCACGCTCTCGGCGCTGCTGGCCTGCCGCCGTCACGGCGTGCCGTTCGACAGCCTGCCGGGATTGGCGATCCATCGCGACGGCCGGGTCGTCTGCCACGAGCCGCCGGAGCCGGTCGACGCCGCCGAATTGCCGCCGCCCGATTATCGCCCGTTCGACCTGTCGCGCTACGCGGCGCCGGTCTTGTTCGTGGAGTGGTCGCGCGGTTGCACCGGCGGGTGCGCGTTTTGCAACGTCCGCCGGTATTGGCGGCGTTACCGCGCCAAGCCGGCCGCGAACGTGCTCGCCGAACTGGAAACATTGCGCGAGCGACACAACCTGTCGCACTTCAGCCTCGTCGATCCGATTCTCAACGGGCAACCGGCGCGGCTGGAGGAGATCGCCGACGGCATCCTGGCGCGCGACTGGCGGCTGCGCTGGTCGGGCGGCATCAGTCCCAACCATCCGCTGACCCCTGCGCAATTCGCCAAGCTCGCCGCCGCCGGCTGCTACCGGTTGGAGATCGGCGTGGAATCCGGCTCCGACCGGGTGTTGGCCGCGATGAAGAAGCGCTACACCGCCGCGCAGGCTGCCGAACAGGTGCGCGCCGCGCACGACGCCGGCCTCGATGTGGCGCTGTACCTGATCGCCGGTTTCCCCGGCGAAGCCGAGGACGATTTCGCGCAGACCCTGGAACTCGTCGAGTCGCTGGCGCCCGCCGTCACACTCGTGCGCAGCGTCAACAGCCTGCTGCTCATCCCGGGGGCCGAACTGGCCGAGGAACCGGAAGCCTTCGGCATCGCGGCGCCCGATCGCGAAATCCACGGCTGGGAACGGCTCTGGCGCGCGGGCGATCTGACGGCCGACGAACGGGAACGGCGCGTCGCGCGGCTGGAGGCGCGATTGCGCGAACTGGGCGTGCCGGTCGAGTTTTCCAACCGCGCCGACCTGTCGACCGACAGCCGCCGGCACACGGAACGGATGGCGCGATTGGCAACGCGGCTGACGGACTTGGACCGCCGCTGGGACGAATGGGATCAAAAAGCCGGCGCGTTGCTGGTCGCGACGGGTGAACAAAACGCGGCGGGCGACCTGGCGCTGGCGATCTGCCCGGTCTGGGGGCCGGACATGCCGCCGTACGGCCTGGCGAGCCTGGCCGCGAACGTGGCGCAGGCCGGGTTCGCGACGGCGGTATTCGATTTCAATGTGGACATCTATCGCCGCGCCCGGCCGGATTTGCAACGCTTCTGGGAAGAAGACAGCTTCCGTCACTGGACCGACCTGGCCGACTGGCAACGCCTGGAACCGCATCTGGAGACGGCGATCCGCGAGACGGCCGACCGCCTGCTGCTGACGGCGGCGCCGGTCATCGGCTTTTCGGTCTATTCGCCCAACCGGCGGTTCACCATCGAGGTCTGCCGCCGGATCAAACGGCTCGATCCCGCGCGGCTGATCGTCGTCGGCGGGCGCGGCATCCAGTCGGTCGCCGAACGCCTGTTGTTTCCGCCCGAGACTGTCGACTACTTTCTGCTGGGCGAGGGCGAAACGGCACTCGCCGAATTGCTGCGGGTTCGGCGCGACGGCGGCGACCTTCGCGAACTGCCGTTCGTCGATTTCTTCGTCGAGCGGCACCTGCGGGGCCACGCGGAACCGGCGCGGGTCGCCGAACCGGGCGCGCTGGCCGATCCCGATTATTCGCGCTTCGATTTGAGCGCCTACCGCACGGCGGACCTGCCGCTGCTGGCCAGCCGCGGCTGCATCGGGCACTGCGCCTTTTGCAACGATCACCCGGCGATGGGCCCTTACCGGGCGCGGCCCGGCAGGCAGGTGGCCGAGGAAATCGCGCGGCACCGCCGGGCGTTGGGCGTTCGCCGCTTCCGCTTCAACGACCAGCTCATCAACGGCGATCCGGCCCAGCTCGAGGCGATGTGCGACGCGCTGATCGCGGCCGACACGGACGTCGAGTGGATCGCGCTGGCCGCGCCGCGCGGCGACATGAGCGACGACCTGCTGCGCAAACTGAAACGCGCCGGCTGTTATACGCTCAACCTGGGCGTCGAGTCGGGCAGCGACGCGGTGCTGAAAAAAATGGCCAAGGGCTACCGCGTCGCCGACATCGAAAAAGCCCTGGCGCAAATCCGCGCGGCGGGCATCAACACGATGCTCAATTTCATCGTCGGTTTTCCGGGCGAAAGCGAGGCCGACTTCGAACAAACCCTGGAACTGGTGCGCCGCAACCGCGCCTCGATCTGCGGCGTCAACAGCATCAACACCTGCCTGGTGCTGCTGGGCAGCCCGCTGGAAAAGGCCCGCGACAAGCTCGGCCTGACCGTGCCGGACGGCGCGGCGGCCGACACCGACTGGCGACTCGGCGACAACACGCCGGAAAGCCGCGCGGCGCGGGCGCGCCGGCTGATCGCGCTGTTGGCCGAACTGGCGATCCCCGTACGCGTCAGCAACCTGCACGAGAAACAGGCCGACGTCGCCCGGCTGGCCGCGCCGACCCCGGCGGGCGGCGATGCCGCGCCCGCGGCGCCGACGGCGGACGATCCGCGGCGGACGCGGGAACGGCGTGGCACGCCGCGTTTCGAACCGCTGGAAATGCGGCCGGTCGACGCGCTGCTGGTGATGGCGCCGGTGTGGGGCGTCGACGTGCCGCCGCTCGGCATCGCCTATCTGCAAAGCGATTGGCGGGCGCAGGGCGTCACGAGCCAGTGTCTGGACCTCAACGTCAAGCTTTACAATCGCGCGCCCGATCCTCGTTTGTGGCGGATGGAGGCCTACAAGCATTGGACCGAGCCGGAACTGTTCGCGGCGACCTGGGCGAGTCTGGCCGACCTGGTGGATCATTACGTCGCGCAACTCACCGCCCATCCGGCGCGCGTGCTGGGTTTCTCGGTCAATACCGGCAATTTTTCCTTCACCCGGGCGCTGACGCGGCGGTTGAAGGCGGCACGGCCGGAGCGGCCGATCGTGCTGGGCGGGCCGGGCATCACCAACAGTTTCGACATCGCCACGCTGACGCCGGACGAGGCGGATTACCTCGTGCTGGGCGAGGGCGAGCGGATCGGCGCCGAACTGGTGCGGGCGCTGCTGGCCGGCGGAAACCCGCCGGGCGGCGCGGTGCGGCGGGTCGGCGAACCGATCGATTTCGCGGACCTGCCGCGTGCGATGATCGCCGACCTGGACCGGCTGTCCTGGCCGCGCCTGGAAGATTTCGACCTGGACGAGTACGCCACCGACGGCGTGCCGGTGCTGGGCAGCCGCGGCTGCATTCGGCATTGCACGTTCTGCAACGATCATCACATTCTGCAGAAATACCGCGTCCGCTCGCCGGAGGGCCTGGCGGCTGAAATCTTCTGGCACGCCGACCGCGGCCGGCTGCATTTCTCGTTTCACGACGTGCTCATCAACGGCGACGTCCGGCGGCTCGCCCGTTTTTGCGAACTGCTGATCGCCGACGGCCGCGAATTCCAGTGGGGCGGCCAGGGCGTGATCCGGCGCGAGATGACGCCCGAGCTGTTCGCGCTGCTGGCGCGCGCCGGCTGCCGGAGCTTCGTCTTCGGCGTCGAGTCGTTTTCCGACCCGGTGCTGCGGCTGATGAACAAACCGTACACGCACGAGGACGCCCGCGCGGTGCTCGCGGCCTGCCATGAGGCGGGCATCGAAACGATCATCAATCTGATCGTGGGTTTCCCCGGGGAGGGCGAAGCCGAGTTTCGCGAAACCTACGATTTCGTGCGCGACCACTTCGGCATCATCGACCAGGTGGCGTCGATCAGCCCCTGCCTGATCAACCTCGGCAGCCGGTTGTTCGAAAAGTACCGGGATTACGGCGTGCGCTTTCCCGAAAGCGAGGGCTCGATCAAGTGGTTCACCGACGACGGCAACACCTTCGCCGAACGCCGCCGCCGCGTGCTGGCGTTGACGACCCTGCTGGCGCGCCGCGAACAGGACGTGCACACCGTCAACCTTTACGACGAGCCGCGCGAACTGCTGCCCGAGGTGGAGGTGGACGCCGCGGCGACGCGGGTCGACGCGGAACCGGTCGACCTGCTGCTCGTGCTGCCGCCGCCGTGGGGCGTCGATCTGCCGCCGCTCGGCCTGGCGCTGCTGGCGGCCGCCGCGCGCGAGGCCGGGCAGCGCGTCCGGGTGCGCGATCTGAACATCGAATGGTTCGAGGCCGGCGGCGATTACCTGCGCGGCTACTGGGATCTGGAAGCGCTGAAATTCTGGTCGCCCGCGGGCCGGCTGAACGAAATCGAGGCCTTTTTCACGCCGCAAATCGAGGCGTTTCTCGCCGCGATCGATCGGCTGAAACCGCGCGTCGTCGGCTTCTCCACCAACGAATCGAACCTGTCGCTGGCCGCGCGCCTGGCGCGGCGAGTGAAGGAAGCGCGGCCGGAAACGACCACGCTGCTGGGCGGGCCGGGCGTTTTCTGGCCGGCCGATCGCGCGCGCCTCGGCCCAGCGGCCGATTACTGCCTGATCGGCGAGGCGGAAATCAGCCTGCCCCGCTTCCTCGCGGCATTGAACGGCGGCGACGTTGCGGCGACACCCGGCATTGTTGTCTGTCAAAACGGCGAGTGGCGGGAAGGACCGCCGCCGGAGCGGCCCGAACGGCTCGACGATTTGCCGCTGCCGGATTTCGCCGCTTTGCCCTTGCACCTGTACCGCACGAATCAGTTTCCGCTGCTGTTCGGACGCGGCTGCGTCAACCGTTGCAATTTTTGCAACGATCACCGCCTGACGCCGGGCTATCGGGCGCTGTCCCCGGAACGGCTGCTGGCCCAGGTGCGTGAATTGAAGGCGCGCTTCGGGGCCTTCGCGTTTTCCTTCAACGACCTGCTGGTCAACGCCGACCTGCCCGCGCTGCGCCGGTTTTGCGAACTGGTCATCGCCGCGAACGAGCGGCTGGCCTGGACGGGGCAGTGCCTGGCGCGACCCGATATGACCGCCGACGACTATCGACTGCTGCGGCGGGCCGGTTGCGTCAGCCTGGTATTTGGTATAGAAAGTTTTTCGGATGACATTTTACGGCGGATGGGCAAGCGCTTCGACGCGTCGCAGGCGGCGAGCGCTTTGCGTGACGCCAAATCAGCGGGATTGGAAGTGCTGATCAACCTGATCGTCGGTTTTCCGGGGGAGACGGAGGAAACGTTCGCGGCGACGTGCCGCTTCGTGACCGAAAACCGCGCCTTGATCGACCGCGTCAGCGCCCTGTCGACCTGCATCGTCGTCGCCCAAAGCCAACTGGAACGAGCGCCGGAAGCATTCGGCATCGTCTTGCCCAAACCCGAACATTGGAATCAATGGTACGCGGCGGACGGCGGCAACGATTACGCGATCCGCGTCGACCGGCTCCAGCGCCTGGCCCGCGTCCTCGCCGACGCCGGCATCCCTTGCGCGATGTCCAATCTCTATTTCGAGGCCCTCGAAAAATGAGCGCCGCACGCCGCGCGCCGTTGAAGCTGAGCGAAAAAATCGTCTTTGCCGCGCTGATGCTTTTCCTGGCGATCGTCGTCGTCGATCTGCTACTCGGCCTTTGGAACCGGCATCCGTCGGTCGACGCCTACGCGGGGATTTACCTTCCACATCCCGTTCGGCTCTATACGTTGAGTCCCGGCGCGACGAAGCGGCCGCCGGTCGGCGTCTTCAGCGAATACGTCAAGGAATGGAAAAAAAGCGGCGCGACCTACGACATCCGCATCAACCGGCAAGGGTATCGCGGCGCCGATTTCGGCCCGAAAACCAAAACGCGGTGGCTGGCGCTGGGCGACAGTTCCACGTTCGGCTGGGACGTGGCGGAAGACGAGGCGTGGCCGGCGTTGCTGGAAATGCTGCTGCGCGCCCGCGGCGCGGACGTGGAAGTCCTCAACCTGGGCGTCCCCGGCTATTCCACGCATCAAGGCCGCCTGCTGCTGCCCGAAATCTGGGATCTGGCGCCCGACGGGCTGATCGTGGCCTACGGCCGCAACGACGAAATCGACACCAACGACACCCTCGACGCGAACCGCCGCGGCCGTTCCGACGCCGAATGGATGCCGGGCGACCGGATCGTTCCGGGGCCGACGCGGTCCATGGAGGATAAAATCAAGCAGACGCAACTGGGCCAGGTCTTGCAGGAGCGGACACACCAACCGCCGAAGGGAGAAACGCCCAAGGTCGGCGACGCGCCCCGCCGCGTGACTTTGTCCCAAACCAAGGAAAACCTGCGCGCCATTGTCGCGGCGGCCCGCGCCCACGGCGTGCCGGTGGTGCTGGTGTCGGTCGGCTGTTTCTTCCCGGAGTACCGGCAGGCCATCCGGCAGGCGGCAGATGAGGAAAACGTGCCGTTCCTCGAAACGTTCGACCTGCTGTTCGCGGCGGTGCCGGAAATCCGCTCGACGGACCGTTTCGCGGCCTGCCGCGAACCCCTGCTCGAGCGGTTGGGCAAGAAAACCATCGCCTCGTCGGCCGGCGGCTGGCTGTGGTTTTCGACCGACTTCGGCCACCCCAACGCCTGCGGCCATCAGGTCATCGCCGAGGCGCTGGCCGGACTCGTGCCGTTGATGAAAAGCGAGTAATCCGACATTCAAACGAAGAATAGTGATCGGCGAGTTTTCGAACCAGCTGTCGATTGGGCGGGAATTGTTGACAATCGAAGGTTTACATGAGATTATTTGTTTAGAATGAATCCTTTCAATGGATAGAACGAGCAGACACCACTTCACAAAAAAGGAGCGTCAACGGTGACAGGAAAAATATTCATCCGGGCCGCGATTCTGCTGCTGTTTTTACTCGTAATGGCTTGCGGCGATAGTGATTCTTCCGGGGAAACGTCTCACGATTTCACTACCGAGGAGTGCTGGGATATCAGCAATTCCTGTAAAGATACCGCCGAATCGGCGAGCGATGAATATCAATGTGAATTATCCGAACAGGGATCGATCGGTTGTGTGATCGAGACGGCAGGCTATTACCACCAGACTTATTACCATTGCGCGGAGAAAGAAGTAGGCAATGACTGCGCGATGTTGGAATTATCGCAAAATAAATGCTTAGCGGAATGTTTCGAGGGCCATGTCAACGAGGACAGTTATCAGGAAACGGAGCAGACGTGTTTTGAATTATGCGGCGTTCAAAGTGAATACTGAAAAACCGGATTCGGAACATTTCGTGGAACAACATATTTATTAAATACCTTTGGGAGTTTCCTATCCGAGACTGAGGATACTTCGTAGGGAGGAATTCAGTATGGTGTCAACCGAATTCCCCCCCGAATTCCTAAAAAATGGTTAACTTCACATCAATATATCGCTGCTTCGCCGGGAAAAACTTCTTTTTAATAAAAATGATTGACAGATAACCGGCTGTTTGATATTATTTCTTTGGATCGATTCATTTGGATGGCCGTAACCAGGGAATGGATAATGCCTGACCTGCTACCATTGTTTCTATATTATCTTTCCTCTTGTCCGCCCAGGACATTCGGCAAGTTAGGCTTATCCCGAGATAGTTCATATGACTTCCACAAAAGCAATGTATTTCGCTTTGGACGAGTGTGCTCGTTCCCTGTCAATATTGTATTCATCTTAATCGAAAGAAGGAGAATGTAATCATGAAGAGAAGGAGAATTTCTAAAATTGCCTGGATAATTATAATCATTTTTTCTTTGTTGTTTTTTATTTCCTGTGTGAAAACAAGTGAAAGCCAGGTAGGCTCCGTCCGCAATGTTTCATCAAAATTAACCGCCAAATCCAGCCAGGATGGCGGCCCTGAAATTCCCGCGCCCTTGGGGGCTTCTGCCAAATGGCTTCAAAGCGGCAGTGGAATAATTGACGCCAACGGGACAAACCCGGCGGCGACGATCGTGATCACCGGCCCCGACGAGTTTTCCTGCTACGCCAAGGTGAAAGTCCTAGCCCGCTTCGGGTCGCTACGAGAGGCGCTGATCGACGAGGAAATCGCCATCGGCGCGCGACAACAATTGACATTACCGCTCGCTCTCAAGCCTGTTCTTTCGCTGCATGAAAAACAAGCGCTGTACGTTACCCGAATCAAGGCCGCGGTATCTTTCATTTACTTTGACGACAAAGCCGTTTATCGGCAGAAACTGGAGGAACGTTACCTCGCGCTGGACGAGACAACCGGAAAGTCCCTGGTCATGGACGGCGCAACGATGTTGGCCGCCTATCCCAACGGCATCACGAACGCAGCGGAATTGGCTCGCGTCCAAGCCGTCTTGGCCGCTCTGCCGGAGGAAGATCGCCAGGGGCCATTGATCGAGCCGGGTGTTTATGCCGACTCGGCGGACGACGACGTTTCGCAAGACTGACCAACCGGTTGATCGTCAACGATCGTTTGAAAGGAGCGAGGAAATGAGGCATTTCAATTGGGCGCTGGCGGTGGTGATGCTGTTCGTTTTATGCGGCTATTCGGCGGCTCGGGCGACCGATTATAACGTGACGTTCTGCTTCAAATATGAAATCGATTACGACGACGCCCAAGGCGGCGATTACTGGACCGACGATTACGACAAACCGGCCCGGGGAATCTACGTCAAAATCACGAGAAATAGCGACGGCGCCACCATGTTTCAGGATTGGACCGATTCCGATGATGGTTGCGCGCCGACGTTGGTTCTTTCGACCAATCGCCATTACACGATCACGGCCTATCTGATGGCCAAACTATCGAATGACAATTCCATTTTTGTAAAGTCGGACGAAATAGCGTCGGTATATAGCAAGGTGCTTTCGACGGATTTTACTCCCAATCCGAACCATTCCGGGCCGTATAATTATTGCTACCCAGATGGCACGGAAAACGGGCAAAACGCGGTCTATCTGGCCGCGGCGGCAGGGTTTGGATTGCACCGCAAACCGGGCGGCGTTTCGGATGAAATGCTTAATATAATTAACCATGCGTGTCCCACGGGAGATTATTCTTGTTTATCAGGAGGATTTGTCTATATCAGTTCTGGAAGCCGAGATAACAAATACGTCATTCTACACGAAATTGGCCATTGGATTGGATACGAAAGAAATGGTGAAGAACGCTGGGAGCATGATTATGATCTCTATGATGATCTTTTATGTCCAGCAATAGATGATTCTGCGGGGCATGATTTGTTAAGTATGGAGGAACAAAGAGCGGCGATAAATGAAGGTTGGGCACAATTTTATGCCGCTGCGACTTGGAATGACGAGGAGGAAAGCGATTGCGAATTCTATACGCTTTCCAATCTTGATTATAATCGAGATGGATATATCGATTTTATTTACAGCTTTAGCTGTCTTCCTGGTACGGGCTATGAAAATACCTATTGCACATCATACAATATAATGTCCACGGAATACGATTGGATGCGCTTTTTTTGGATGTGGCACCATGGCGGCAAGTCGATCGGCAGTTTGGTGGAAGTTATTGTTGATTCCAACCCGACAACTTGGCAATGCGGCACTCCCGCTCAATGCTATGCGGTTTATACCGGATTACGTTACTCGGCAATAACTGGCCATGGCTATAGCCAGGTGACTTGGGATTTATGGGCGCCTTTATTGGGGTTGTTCAATTGATAAGGTAGATACCTAAGTAATAACATCTTATTCCTACCCTTTGAGAAGGAGTAAAGCCAATGTTGATGAATAAATACCCATTCCAACCTTTTCTTTTTCTTGTCATGCTTTTTTCTTTCATCGCTTGCGCTAACAATGACAACGGCGGTGGCGATGTTGAATTAACAACCGCGGAATGTTCGGCAATCAATAAAGAGTGCAAGGCATACTCCATGTCGGCACGTGACAACTATCAATGCATTGATTCCGAACCGGAAACTATCGGCTGCCGGATCGAAACGGAAGGCTTTTACTATCAGACCTATTACGATTGCCTGAAAAATAAGGTCGGGTCCGATTGCATGGAGTGGCTATTGGGTGAAAACAAGTGTTTTGCGAAATGCTTTTACACGAAGGTTGATTACACTGATTTCGATCAAGCCGTCGAAGAATGCGAGGATGAATGCGTGGTTGATACCTAAATAGGAAAGCAGTTTAGGCCAAGAAAGAAATTAAACAAAATGAGTGTTATATTATTTATTTCAAATACGGAGGATCGATGCCAATAGGAGAAAAATATTCCCCCAAAATCATTCTTGCATTGATGGCGTTATTTTTTGCCATTGCTTGCGCCGACGACGACAATAGCGGGCCCGACCATGAATTCACCGCGGACGACTGTCGCGCGGTCCGCGACAACTGCCAGGCCATTGCCGAATCTGTCTGCTGAGAGATAAAAGAAGGAGAAAAGAGATGAATAATCTATGGCTTTTCCTTTTTGCAGTATTACTAATTGGATCAGTTTGTTTCTCCTGCAGCCAATCATCCGATGACGATGATGACAAATTAACCGGTGCGGAATGCCTATCCATCAGAGAGGATTGCAAGGCATCTTCCAAAACGGCCAGTGAGGAATATCAATGCATTCTCACCGAACCGGAATCGCCGAATTGTCTCAT
>JAAYVF010000065.1 GCA_012517325.1 Myxococcales bacterium
AGGGGCAGCTGCCCCTCCAGGACGCAGACCAGCAACCTCATCCGCTGTAACTCCTTGGGAGTCATCGAAATCATGTCCTTCTTCATGGGGGACATAATCGCTAAGCAGTTACAGGGGACAAAGTCGCTAAGCTAATACACTCGGCAAACCCCTGTACCGCGGCGTCGCGGTAGGATAAACATTCGGGAAACGACAGCGAGGACCATGCCGTGTTCGTGCGACCCGATTTGACTTTGCTGCATGCGCCCACCGTCTTCGACTTCCGGCGGCGGACGGTCTTGTACGGCCCGATCAGCGACGTGGTGCCGTCGATGCCGGTGTTCGAGATGTACCCGGTCGGCTTCACGACCATCGCCGAATACCTGCTGGGCCTCGGTTTCGAGACGCAGGTCGTCAACCTGGCCGTCAACATGCTGGCCTCGAACCGCTACGACCCCGAGGCCGTCATCCGCAAGTTGCGCCCGCGCCTCGCCTTCGGGGTCGATCTGCACTGGTTGCCGCACGCCCACGGCGCGGTCGAGGTCGCCGCCCTGGCGAAGCAGCATCATCCCGCGACGCCGGTGATCGTCGGCGGCTGGGCGGCCACGTATTTTCACCGCGAGCTGATCGAGCGCGACTGTTTCGATTTCGTTTTTCGCGGCGATTCGACGGAGATCCCCGTCGGCCAGTTGATGCGCGCCCTGGCCGACCGGGATTTGTCGCGCGAACGCCTGGCCGCGATTCCCAACCTGACGTGGAAGGACGGCGCGGGAAACGTGCACGTCAACGAACTGACCAACGTGCCCGCGTTGCTCGACCGCTGGGGCAACAACTACCTGAACATGTTCAAGATGAGCCTGAAATACGGCTCGATCGCCGCGCAGATTCCTTTTCATGACTGGTGGCATTACCCGATCACGGCGGTGATGACCTGCAAGGGTTGCACGCAGAATTGCGCCATCTGCGGCGGCGCCGGGGCGGCGGTGCGCGACTACGCCGGCCGCGAAAAAACCGCGTTCCGCCCGGCGGAGTTGATCGTCCGCGACATCGCGCGCCTGACCCGCTACACCAATGGCCCGGTGTTTCTGATCGGCGACCTCAATCAGGCCGGGACCGCGTACGCCGACACCGTTCTGCAGGGCTTGCGCCGCCACCGCGTGCGCAACAACGTCATCCTCGAATTGTTCGACGCCGCGCCGCCCGACTATTTCCAGCGCGTCGCCGACGCGGTGCCGCACTTCAACTTCGAAATGAGCCCCGAAACGCACGACGAGGCCGTGCGCCGGCGCGGCGGCAAGCGTTACGGCAACCGGGACGTGATCGCCGCGGTGGACGGCGCGTTGCGGCACGGCGCGGGCAAGTTCGACCTGTACTTCATGATCGGCCTGACGGGCCAGACGCGGCAGTCGGTGCTCGACACCGTGGATTGGGCGGCCGAGCTGCTCGACCGGTTCGACGAGCGGCTGGCGGTGTTCATCAGCCCGCTGGCGCCATTTCTCGATCCGGGCTCGCTGGCCTACGAGCACCCGGAGGCCTACGGTTACAAGATCCTGTTCCGCGATTTCGAAAGCTATCGGCAGGCGATCGCCGCGCCGACGTGGAAGCAGTGCCTGAACTACGAGACGAACTGGCTGACGCGCGACGAGCTGGTGGACGTCACCTACGAGGCCGGCCGCCGCCTCAACCAGGCCAAGTACGACCGCGGCCGCATCGACCTGAAAACCTACCGGCACGTCGACGGCCGCATCGGGCGGGCGATCGACCTGATGGCGCGGTTCGACCGGATTCTCGCCACCGGTGATCCGGCCTACATCGCCCGCGAGTGCGCCGCCCTGAAAAGCGAAGCCGATCAGGCCAGCAGCGACACGGTCAACGCCCCGCACGAAATCAAATGGCGCGTGCTGGGCAACAATTTCAATTACCTGAATATCATTCGCGACTTGGTGAAAGGCCCGGCGGACTGAACGGATCCGGCCTCACGCGCCGCAGCCATTGCCGCCGAGTTGGATGATTTCGCCGCGACGATAACGGGCGATTTCGTATCCCATGCCTTCGTAATAGCCGGTTTTCAGCAGCAGCTCGACGCGGCCGTCGCCGTCGATATCGCCGAGGCCGGCAAGTTCGTCGTAGCCGCTACGCAGGTAGTAATCGCGAAATTCGGCGCTTTTTTCGCCGACGGCGTTGAGGATGACCGACGCCACCCGGGCGTTTTCGTCGTCGGTGGTGAACACGCCGAGGAACATCAGCACCTTTTCCGGATGGTCGTCCAGCGCGTTTTCCGGTTTTCCCTGGCGGGCCTGCACCAGCCATTCCTTTTTGCCGTCGCCGTCGAGGTCGGTTTGCGTCAACCGCTCAACGCGGATATTTTCAAAATCGATTTTTTTCGCTTGCTTCACGTGGGCGCGGAGCAGGGAAGCGAATTTTTTCAATTGCTTGGCATCCTTGATCAACTCCGCCGTTTTTTCCGTTTTCACGACTTGGCCGCGAATGCTCCACAATTCCATTCCCGACGGCTCGCAGATGTCGGCGCTCGCCTGGTCGATTTGAACGGTCTCGAAACCGAGCGATTTTTGATCCAGGTACGGCCGAATCAGCGTTCCCTTCGCCTGCGCTTGTTTTTTGCACGTCTCGTATGAAAGCGTAGAGTCGCCGCCGACGGCCAGACAAAACCAGAGGCTGTTCCGGTCGCCGAACAGCGTGATGCCGCGCTTCAGCAGCGATTTTTTTACCGCGTGTTTGGCGTAGCATTGCAGGCCGTTTTTTTCGAGCTTGGCGGTCGCCTGCAGCGCGTCCTCTTTTTCCGGGTAAGGCCCGGCCGCGACGACTTTCAGGTGCGGCGTCAGGTACTCCCAATCGTCGGTGTCGATCAGCCGGCCCTGGTTTTTCATTAGTCGGTCGATTTTTTTCAGCCGCGCCTCGTTGTCGGCGTCCTTGTCGGCCTGACCGCAAATCACCAACCAGCCATCGTCACGGCTTGGTTTGCTCTCTTTGGATGTACCGGAAGCGATGAACGAAAGGCACAGGAGCAGGCAAAGCGTCGCGATTTTCCATTTTTTCATCGGTCGGTCCTCTTGATCGAATCGTACCGCCGCTTGTTTCCCCGAATCAATGTCCGGTGTTTTTCGCCGTAAAAAATACGGATCGCTTTCCTTGCCATTACTCAATAAAGCCTTAACTTGTACCTTGTTCATCTTGTGCGATCCGCCGACCTCGAAGAGCCAGCGTCAGCCTAACCAAAGGGGGGGAACCATGAGTAACATTCGTACCACGGAAAGGGGCGCCACCGATACGGGAATGGTATTGACCGCCATCGAACCGGGCAAGCACATCTTGCCCAATCTGCCCTACGATTACAACGCGTTGGAGCCGTTCATCGACGCCGAAACGATGAATCTGCACCACACCAAACACCAGCAAGCGTATGTCGACGGACTCAACAAGGTCGAGTTGGCCTTGGTTGAGGCGCGCCATACCAACAATTTTTCGACCATCGCCGCGCTGGAACGCCAATTGGCTTTCCATGCGAGCGGCAAAACGAATCACACCATCTTCTTCAACAACCTGCGGCCCCATTCGATCGCCAAGATCGAACCGGAGGGCGAACTGGCGGTGCGCCTTCAACTCGATTTCGGCAATATCGACACATTCAAGGCGCAGTTCACCCACGTCGCGATGAATATCGAAGGCAACGGTTGGGGTGCTCTGGTGTACGATTCAAATATCGGCCGGCTCTACACCCTGACCATCCTCAACCACCAAAATCTGTCGATTCTGGGCGCGATTCCGCTGCTGCTCATCGATATGTGGGAGCATGCGTACTACCTGAAATTCCAGAATCGCCGGTCCGATTACGT
Organism: Myxococcales bacterium; assembly: GCA_012517325.1. Classification (NCBI taxonomy): domain Bacteria; kingdom Pseudomonadati; phylum Myxococcota; class Myxococcia; order Myxococcales; species Myxococcales bacterium. The sequence goes on from JAAYVF010000065.1 coordinate 3,834, forward strand.
CAAATCGTGGTGGAACGTCGTGGACTGGAATGACGTCGAAAAACGGTTTGAAAAGTTCGTCCGCTGCAATATCTGATCGAGCTGTCGTTGTTCCCCCACGGCTTCCCGGCCTAACCCCTATCATCCTCCTGGGCCGGGAGGCTTTTTTTATCCATATTGTCTCACTAATTTCGGAAAATCGAGATTTTATCTAATTTATTCAGTTAGTTATAATTGTCTAACAGGGCTTGTCAGGCTGCGATTCGATCTTATGTTGACGGTTAAAAGGCGCCGCTCGATCGGGCTCGATCCAGAACGGGCGCCGAGTTCACTTGGAAGCACCAAAAGAGGAGAATTGCCATGAGCATCACCAGAACCACCGAACGGGACGAGACTTCCCGTCTGGTCTTTTTACCGACCGAACCGGGCAAACATACCTTGCCCATCTTGCCGTACGATTACGCTGCCCTGGAGCCGTTCATCGACGCCGAAACGATGAAGTTGCATCACACCAAGCACCAGCAGGCCTACGTCGACGGTCTCAACAAGGCGGAGTTGGCGCTGAAGGAAGCGCGCCAGACCGGCAATTTCAGCGCCATCGCCGCGCTCGAACGGCAACTGGCCTTTCACGGCAGCGGTCACGCGAACCACCTCGTGTTCTTCAACAACCTGCGGCCCAAGGAGATCGCCAAAACCGAGCCCGAAGGAGAACTCGCGGCGCGAATTCAACTGGATTTCGGCGATTTCGGGAAATTCAAAGACCAGTTCACCAATGCCGCCCTGACGGTCGAAGGCAGCGGCTGGGGCGCGCTCGTCTACGATCCGACTTTCGGCCGGCTCTACACCATGGGGTTCCTGAACCACCAGAACCTGAACATTCCGGGCGCGATTCCGTTGTTGCTGGTCGACGTGTGGGAACACGCCTATTACCTGAAATACCAGAACCGCCGCGCCGATTACCTCAAAGCCTGGTGGAACGTGGTGGACTGGAAGGACGTCGAACAGCGGTTCGAGAAGTTCTTCCGCTGCACGATCTGAACGAGGTGAAAAAAAGGCACGGAACGGTTTTCACCGATCCCGTGCCTTTTTGGAATCTCGAGTCGTATCCGTCTTGGCGGAACCGATCAGAGGTTCCTGAAGCTTACCAGCGACGGCCGCCGCCGCCACCGCCGTCACGGCGGGGCTTATCCTGCGCGACGTTGACCTTCAGGGTCCGGCCGTCGAGAATCTTGCCGTCCATCGACAGCGCGGCTTTCGCGGCTTCTTCGTCGGCGAAGGTCACGAAACCAAAGCCACGGCTGCGACCGGTATCACGGTCGGAGATGACTTGGGCCGCTTCGATCGTCCCGAAGGAAGCGAAGGCTTTTTCCAAACCGGCATTGGTGGTGTCCCAGGACAGGCCGCCTACGTAAAGTTTGTTCTGCATCGTATCTTTTCCTTTCAACATGGATGAACTGGTTTCGGGACCATTCCCGAACTGGCGAAGAGCATGAATCCGGTGGTTGTTGTCAGGGATTGAACGAAGAGAACACGACCGTTATTCCAAGCCATCACCATAAACCGGGCACAACCTAGTACGAATCGAAACGGAAATCAATGCGGGGTGAAAAAATTTTTTTCCGGTGAAAAACGGAGCTTTTTTGAACCGAAACGGGCCCTTGGCCACGATCACCGGCCGGCGAGATTCAGTTCGACGCGGTTGTCGACCAGACGCAGATCGCCGCCGCCCTTGGCCTCGCCGATCCATTTTTCCAGAAAACGACGGGCGCGCGCCGGCGGCAGCAAGCGGGTCTGCCAGCGCACCTGCAGATTGCGATTCTGGGTGAACAGCGGGTGCAGAATCACCTTCGTTAGTTTTCGGCCGGTAATTTCCATTTCGGCCAGGAGCGCCTCGGCCGCCTGGTCGTTGCCGGTGCCGAAGGCGCAATTGCCGACCGAATAGATCAGCGGTTTTCCCCGGTAGGTTTCCATGGCCTGCGGCATGTGCGGTCCGTGGCCGATCACGATGTCGGCGCCGCTGTCGAGCGCCAATCGCCCGGTCGCGGTTTGTTTGTCGTCGATCTGGGCGACGTAATTCTCGCCCCAGTGAAAAGTGACGATCAACACGTCGACCAGCGGGCGCAAACCGGCGACCAGGCCGCGCACGTTGGCTTTATTGGCCGGCGCGGTGCCGCGCGAGGGGTCGAAAACCGACTTGTAGCCGAACAAGCCGATCAACCCGATCTTGGTGTCGCCGATTTCGACGATCAACGGCCGCAACGCATCTTCCGACGTGAGGCCGCCGCCGAAATGGTAAATGCCCGCGCGATCGAGATTGGCCAACATCGCCTTTTCGCCGGCGGCGCCGCAATCCATGAAGTGGTTGTTGGCGAGATTGACGAACCGTACGCCGTTGCCGGTCAGGCCGGTCAGCGCGGCCGGCTTCATGTAATAGGCGTATTTTTTCAGCGGGTCGCGCTGGCAATGGGCGACGACCGGCACTTCCAGGTTCACCGCGACGACATCGGCGCGGGCGAAGAGCGGCTGCAGGCTCGCCAGCGGGTATTCCCAGCCGTATTTGAGCAGGTAGGGAAGCGCCAGGTCGTCGAGCATCGTGTCGCCGCCGAACATGACGCGCACCGTCGCGGGGTCCTTGGGTTCCTGGCGAATCCGCAGCGGGTCGGGCATTGGCGTGGCGTCGTCGTCGCAGGCCGCTACGCACAGCACCAGGGCCAGGGCCAGCAGACAAACGAGGCGGGAGCGTGGCATCGTCATGGATCCCGGCTCACTTGAACTGGACGAGCCGGATGTTGACCTTTTGCACCAGCTCCAATTTCGGGTTCACCCGCAGTTCCCAGGTGCCCAGATCGTCGTTGAAGGCCGTGAGCACCGCGGCCGGCAAGTTCGCGTCGAAACTCAAATGCGGTTGTTGCAGCGGCAGGGTGGCGGCGGTGTCGATCTGGTCGCACAGCCATTTCGCCACCCACTTTTGGATTTCGTCGGTGTTGGTTTCGGTCAGCGCCTCGAGGCCCCAATAAACGAGATACCAAAGGTATTGCTCGGGGCTCTGATAAATCTGCTCCTGGTGCGCCGTGAAATATTGCTCGGGGGTCGACGACTCGGGCACCGGGCTTTCCAGCGCGGCCTGCAATCGCGTCAAACCGCTGTGAATGGCGAACAGGTTCAAGGTTTCGCCGCGGGCGCGGTAGTAGATGATGGCCATGCGCGACAGTTCGATTTCCTGATCCCAGGGGGCGATCAGTTGGAAAGCCGGCTGATCGAGCTGGTAGTAATCGGCGGAGGCGCGAAACAGCTCGCGGGTCAGGCCGAACCAATAGACCAGGCGGGCGTAAAAAGTGGCGCCGTCGGCGACGCTGCCGAAGGTGTTGATGAAGAGCTGTTTCGAGGAATCGGACAGGTAATCCCACTGCGTCCAGAGAATCTGATGCGTTTCGATCTCGCCGCGGCAGGGACCGCTGTTGTCGATTCCGGAATCGTCGTCGCCCTGGCTGTCGTCATTGTCGTCGTCGGGGTGGTCGTCGTCGCCCGAATTGTCGTCGTCGTCGTCCCCGATCGGTTGATTGTTGTCGTCGTCGTTGTCGTTCAGGGTGTCGCGGCCGTCGTCGGGATCCTCATCGTCGCTGCAGGCCCAGAAACCGGCGAGCAGCAGGCCGATTACCAGCAGCGTCAGCAGCATTGACCGGCGTTTCATGAGCGTCCTCCTTTCCGAAAGTCAGGAATGATCCGCGCCCTCTTGCCGGGCGGAACGCGGCGCGGCGATCAACCGCAGCCGCCGTCGTCATCATCCCCGGAGTCGTCGTCGCCCGACCCGGAGGAGTCGTCATCGTCGTCGATGGAGTCGTCGTCGCCCGCGTCGTCATCGGCATTGTCGTCATCATCGTCCGCGGCGTCGTCATCGCCGGCGTCGTCATCGGCGTTGTCGTCATCGTCGTCCGCGGCGGTATCGTCGTCGGTCGGGGCGCAGGCCGGGTCTTCGCCGTCGGTCAGGCCGTCGCAGTTGTTGTCCACTCCGTCGTCGCAGATTTCCGCGGCGTCCGGGTTCACGGCGGCGTCGGTGTCCTGGCAGTCATTGCCGTCCTGGCAATAGACGGAGACGAAGCCGTCGCCGTCGTTGTCGCAATTCAGGCGCATCGGGGTCTGCGGATCGCCGAAGAGCATCAGGGTGTACCAGGCCCAGCGCATCATGTTGGTGGGCGACAACAGGCCGATGCAGTCCTCCTTGGCCTTGTCCATCGCCGCGCCGATGTTCGGGATGCCTTCGTTGAAGAACGCGTCGGCCAACTCCCAGTCGTAGACGTTGCTCGGGCCGTCCACCCGGCCGCGCAGATAGAAGCCGTAGCGCGTGTTCATGAAGTAGGCGAAGGCGCCGTGTTGCTGCTTGGCGGTGAACTGCTCGGCCATCGAGTCGACGTAACTCAGGTAGCCGTCCACGTCCCGGCCGTCGACGCTGCCCGAATAGCAGCCCTGCGAGAAACCGAGGAAATAGCGCGTGTTGGTCAGCTCCGTCACCGTGGACGGATCGAACAACATGTTGTAGGTCACGTTGGCGTGGCCGATGTGGTTGAGCCACTGCACCTGGTCGCCGTTCATCGAGGCCAGCAGGCTGTTGAAGTTCAGCGTGCCGTCGCGGTCGTAGCGCGTCGTCAGCGGGATGGTCTGGTCGCCGCAGTATTCGTAGACCTTGTCCTTCAGGTCGCCGCCCTGGGTCGCTTCGTCGGCGTATTCGCCCACGAACAGCAGGTTCCAGGGCATCTCGAAATCGTTTTCGAAGGCCACGGTCTTGCCTGCCATGATGCGCGCTTCCCAGAGCTCGTCCACCGCGAAGCGGCCCACGTGCACGTCGTACAGCAGGTCGACGTCGCCCCCGCCCGGGCCGTCGTTGGTCTCGCCGAAGTAGGAATCGCCGTCCTCGTTGTACGAGCCGTCGAGGCATCCGTAGTAAAGGTCGGACGCCATGCTCTCGTCGGTGTAGGTCGAGCCGTCGTCGGGGTCGGTGCCGGTCACGTACAGCGGCTGCAGATTGATCTCTTCCGACCCGAGATCGGCGTCGCCGACCAAAAGCACCCATTGCACGCCGTCGGCGTAACGTTGAATGAGGTAATTGCGCACCCGCGCCTGCTTGGTCGCGCCGGTCATCGTGGTCAGCACCGTGTCGTAATCGACCAGTTCGCAGCGCAGGCCGAACAACTCGGTTTTATGGGTCAGCAGGTCGGTCAGGGCGTCGAAGAATTTTGCCGGCGCGATCACCAGGTAATCGACCGGGTCGCCCTTCGGCGCGGCGGTCGCGCGGTACCCGGCCAGGACCGCGGGGTTGTCGACGCGCTGGCGCAGTTCGCGCCAATCGGCCGGCAAACCGCGGAAAGGCAGCACGCCGGGCAGGGGTTGCAACCGCGGCCGGGTGACGACGCGCACCGTCATTTCGGGCGTGAAGACGAATCGCCGGGCCGCGGGCAGATACCGCACCGGATACAGCTTGACGGGCAGGATCGCCGCGCCGCGCTTGTACTGCACCGACAGCGCGGCGAAGGATTGCGCCGGGAAGGGTTCGTAGCCTTGATAGATCGCCGGATTGGGCCGCGCCGCGGGGCCTTCGTCGGGCGCCGAGTAGGGAAGGAAATGCGGCCCCCAGGCGGCCAGCCCGTCGGCTAGCGCTCCGGATTTCGGGGTGTCGAGGCTCACCGACACCACCTCGTGATTTTGCGGCAGCGCCAGCCACGCGGTTTGCACCGGAACGATCGGCTCGCCCGGCGCCAGGGATTGCGGCAGGCCGGCGATGGCCGGCTCGACGGCGCCCCCCGCCCGCACCGCCAGGGTCGGAGTGGCGAAGTGATAGGTCGAAACGATTTCATCGGCCAGGGCCGGAACGGCCAGAAATGCCAGCAACAAGGTGAGCGACAAAACGCGGCGCATGGAGTCTCCTTTTCAACCCGATCGCTGCATTATTTTATCGGCGGATGGGATTTCGTCAAATTGGCGATGTCGGCGTCTGATTATTCAATGCGGATCGGACGGGCCAGGGGTTGCCGCCGCCAATTTCGGCCCGGCCGATGAAATTTTACGTTTTCTTCCAAAAAATGGTATCATTGGTTCGATTGGATGCGAGCGATGCGACAAAAAATCTACCATTTTTGTCTGATGTTTCTTTTCGCGGCCGGGTTGCTGGCCTGCAACGACCCGGTACAACCGTCGCGCGCTTACCTTCCCACCGAAAACAACGAGCCGGCCGCGCTGGAAAAGGCTTTTCGACCCGCCGGCAGCCGGCCGATCATCAACGTCGAGGTCGAGGACGGCAACACGTTTCTCGTTCCCCAACCGAAAGTGCCGACCTGGTCGGGCGACTTGTGGCCGCAGGCCTGGGCCGACGACGGTTACGTTTACGCCGCCAACGGCGACGGCTTCGGGTTCGGTTGGGTGATCGCCGACATGAAGGTCAGCCGGCTGGTCGGCGCGCCGCCCGACCTGTACGGCGAACCGATCCCCGGTGCCTGGGGCCGGCGGCTGGGCGAAATCTGGTCCAACGAACCACCGCATTACAACCGCAAGCCGACCGGCCTGATCTGCGTGAAGGGCGTGTTGTACCTCTTCTACCAAAACCTGAAAGACACCCGGTCGGACGACCCGTTCACCGAGGCGCCCACCGCGTCTGTCTCGTGGTCCGACGACCACGGGAGCACCTGGCAATGGAACCCGGGCGCGCCGCTGTTCGCCGATTACCAGTTCACCACCGGATTCTTTCTGGACGACGGTCAATGCCGGCAATACGCGCGGGACGAATTCGTCTACGTTTACGGCATCGATTACAACTGGCGCGGCACGGAGGATTTCCGCTCGACGCGGCTTTACCTGGCGCGGGTGCCGGAGGACGCGATCCCCGACCGCGACCGCTGGGAATTTTACGCCGGCCGGCGCCTGAACGGGAAACCGCGCTGGACCGCCGACCTCGCCGCCAAGCGGCCGGTGCTGATCGACAACGCCGATTACCACGGCTACGGCGGCGTTTCGCAGGGCAGCGTGGTCTTTATCCCGGCCCTGCGGCGGTACCTGTACGCGACGTGGTCGTGGACGGCCTGGATTTTCTGGGAAGCGCCCGAGCCGTGGGGCCCCTGGACCCGCGTCGGCGTGAAGTCGTGGGGCGAGCGCGAATGGGACGCGGCTTACCACGGCGGCTATCCGACGATCGTGCCCTCGAAATTCCTCGCCGCCGACGGGCTGAGCGGCTGGATCGTCTCGTCGATCAACACGACCTTCGACAACTATTTCTATCGCTATTGCATGCGCCGCATCCGCCTCGAAGCGGCTGGCGACGAATAATCAGGGAATCATGAAGAAACGCCAATGGAGAAGACATTTTCCGTCTTGGATTTGTTCGGGTTCCTTCGGCGGATTTATGGGAACAGCGGATGGAGGCTGCTTTTTTTGTGAGGAATCGTGAGGAAGTAATTTCTATCTGCTGTCCGCGGAAATCGGCATCCCGGGCAATCCAAAAAAGTTTTTTTATTGTTTAGTTATTGACAACAATATCTATTTTTTATATAAAATTGAATTGACATTTTTCCTTGATAGTATTCGGATATGCCGTTGGCAATGGTTTGGAGAAACGGAATGAGGTCTATTTCATTTCGAGTATTGTTTTTCCACACCGAAGTTGGCGTATTGCATCTTTTTTTCTCGGGGAGAAATTCAACATGAAAAAGTTGATTCTCTTTTTCGCAACGATATGGCTTTGCCTGCCATTGTTTTCTTGCGGCAACGGGCAGTCGCCGCCGGCGGCACAAACAGCCAAACCGGATGCCGGCATGGCGGTCGCGGAAAAGTCGACACCGGCGAACCAACCGGAAGAGGACGATCCGCCGCTCAATCGGCATCCGAAAATTTATAATGAAAAACAGAATAATTTTTAACGGCGGACTGACGGAATTGGACATTCGTGAGAACGACTATACCGCCGAGCAGATCGCGAAGATCAAGCGCGATTTTCGACTGGAAAAGATCTCGAGTCCCCGGTCCCACGGCGAAAAAATCGACCTGGGTGATAATCTGTTGGCTGTTCAGGGGATCGTTTTTTCGGGAGTGATTACCGTAGCGGTGGAGGAAGATCTACTGTTTATCAACGAGTTCAAGTTCGATCTCATTAATGGCCCAATGATACCGCGGTCCAAAGCCGCACTGGATCACTTCAACCAACGGTTCGCTCAGGAGGATCCGAAATGCAGAAAAATAAACGACGAAACAGAAAAAAAGTTGGAAATGATAACAAAAGATGCTTTTTCCAATAATCTCGCGGTGGAACAGAAGAATAAAGAAATCCAAAAAAAGCTTGAAGGTTTATCTTTGCAAAAGGTCAAGGTTAGCGGCGGTCATGGTGTGGCAAGGGTATGTTATGAGAATCTACCTTGTGAAAAATATAATTGTATTCGCTATCTGGAACGAAGTGATCACGATACCTCCGATTTACATAATTCCAATCCCGACGATCTGAATTATCGGGATAAAAACATGGACTTCAATCATCGAACGTTAATCGATAGAATAAATAATTTGAGATTATGGCTAAAAAATACGAATGGCAATCCTCGGGTCATTAGTATGAATCGTGAAGGTTCCTTGGGTTGCCCGCTATCCGAAGGAATAGAGTTAATCAAAATCAAAATGCAGATTTTTAACGCTCATGAAAAAATTGACAAAAATTTACTGCTTGAATTAAATGTCAATGCTCTCTCTTGTTTGGGCGCCTTATCAAATATCTATGCTTTCGCCAATTCAGAGGAATTTCTCTCCTCGGCCAAAAAGGCATTGGAGGGAATGAAATAATGAAATATTTTATTTAAGTATTAATCCTTTTCTTATCGTCTTCATTTATTTGCTTTGCTGATACTCAGATAACGTACAATTTCTTTCGCACTTTGGGATATTGAAAGAGTCCTCGAATCGGTTGAAGGTTGAGTCATCACCAAACAACCCAATGACCGAAGGAGGACTCTATGGAGACGAGGGTATCGAAAGCGGGAACCGAACGTC
>JAAYVF010000066.1 GCA_012517325.1 Myxococcales bacterium
CGCCGCCGGCCGCCGGCGCCGATGAACTGCGGGTGAAGAATCCGGGTCAGTCGGGTATCGACCGCGTGATGAAAACCTTCTCCTGCAAGGCGTGCGGCGCCAAGGTCAGTTACGATCCGAGCGTCAAGGCGCTGGCCTGCGCCTATTGCGGTTCGTCGTACGTGATCGAGGAAGAGCAGGCGGCCTTCGCCGAGCGTCCCAACCGGATCGTGCCGTTCGCCTTCGACAAAACCCAGGCCGAGCAGCGTTTCTGGAAGTGGCTGGGCAAGGGCTTCTTCCGCCCCCGCGATCTGACGAAAAAAAGCGCACTCAACGAAATCCGCGGGGTCTACATGCCTTTCTGGGCCTTCGACGCCGACGCCTATTCGAACTGGAGCGCCGACGCGGGATATCACTATTACGAGAAGGAGGCCTACACCGAAAAGGACCAGCAGGGCCATACGGTGACCAAATACCGCGATGTGCAAAAGACCCGCTGGCAACCGGCGAGCGGCGCGCATTCGGCGCATTACGAGGACTTCCTGGTCTCGGCCTCCAAAGGCCTGGACCAGGAATGGGTGAACAAGATCGCGCCGTTTGAACTGACGCAGGCCAAGTCCTACAACGGCGATTACCTCGCCGGTTTCGCCGCCGAGAATCCGTCGATCGACCCGGCCGGCGGCCGCGGCACGGCGGCGGTCGAATTGCAGAAAAAGGAAACCGCGGAGTGCGCGCGGCTGGTGCCGGGCGACACGCACCGCAACCTGAATGTGCGGTCGAGTTTCGCCAACTGGAATTACGACCTGGCGTTGTTGCCGTTGTGGATTTCGGCTTTCCTCTACAAGGACAAGGTGTATCGGTTTCTGGTCAACGGCCAGACGGGCGAGGTGCAGGGCAGCGCGCCGTTCTCGTGGCTGAAGCTGATTCTCGTGCTGCTGATCGCCGCCGGCGTCATCGGCGGCGCGACGCTGGTCGCGCTGCTGCTCGGCCAGCAATAGCGTTCGGTCGCCGCGGGGTAATTAGAATTTGTAATCCTTGTTTTTCGGGTCGAAGTCGCGGTCGGTCAGGCCGGTGTTGAAGCGGATTTGCGACCATTCGAAATCCTCGTTGAGCTGCCCCGCCGCGTCGTAATTGACCACCTTCAACGGCATCCCGGTGATCACGTCGTGGCTGATGACCGTGCGCGGCGAGTAATAGCGGCGCGCCGCGGCGTTGGCGAACCGGCTTTCGACGGTGTAGACCAGCCGCCCGCCCAGATCGGAGCCGCCCTTGAATTGCAGGGTCACCTCATTGGCTTTCAACCCGCGGTACAGGTTGTCGTAGATCATCTTCAGCGTGTTGCCGATGTCCAGTTCGGTCAGCTTGTGGTTGGTGTCGGCCCGCAGCAGCGACGAATCGAGGCTGAGCGAGACGGTCGCCACGGAAAGCAGGCCGCCCTCGTGCACCAGCAATTTTTCGTCCTTGCCCAGGCGGTAGATCAGTTCGCGGCCGAGGTGCGGTTCCTTGATCCACTTCATGTAGATGTCGCCCGGTTTCCGGAACTTCAGCAGGCTGGTGTTCTTTTCCTGTAGCTTGCCCTTGATCCGCTCCTGCTTGATCAGGACGCAGGAGTAGTCCTTGATCTTGGCCCAGCTTTGGGTCAGCGCCGTGTTCATCCGCTCGGGATCGATGAAAATGCCGGCGGGCGAATACCCCGGGAATCCGTAGGCCGGGTTGGCCGGATCGAAGTCGCGCGCCGTCAGGCCGGCGTTGAGCCGCAAATCGGTCAACTGGTATTTCTCGCGCAGGCCGGCCGCGTCGGTCACCTCGATGCTCTGCGGCAGGCCGTTGGCGGCGAAGGCGATGATTGCCTTGTCGGCCGGTCCGGTCATCACCAGGGTACGCGGCGCGTCGGCGGCGGCGATCTGGTGATCGTTCTGCCACGACAGCACGGCCTCGGCCAGCTTGTCGAGCGAGAGGAATTGCAGCGTGCGCAGGTAGTCGCGTTTGACGAGCGGGTCGTCGGGCGACAGGCTGGCGGCGGAAAACGAAAGCACGCCGCCGTCCTTCACCCAGACCAGGTTGTTGTTCCAGCCCGGCTTGTACAGCGCTTCGCGGCCCTGGTGCGGGCCGCCGGTCCATTTCAGGTAGACCGCGCCGCCCTTGGCGCTCTTCACCTGGATGGTTTCCGCCGGGCGCGCCTGCTTGCCGATCCGGTTCTGCAGCGTGATCGTGTAGACGCTGTCCTTGTAACCGGCGACGGCCTGCTGCAAGGCCGTCAGCAGCGGATTCGCCGCCGCGGCGCGGGACGGGCCGGCGGCCGGCAGGAAGAACAAGCCGATTCCCAGGCAGGACAAACCGAGGCCCAACTTCGCGACCCAGCGCCACCACAAACGTTTCTTCATCGGATCGTCAATCCTTTCCGGTGGGGATCGCTTTTCTTTATAGTGGATTCGCGCGGTCCATTGCAATGCGCGGCTTCGCCGGGCGCCGTCAGCCGATGATCATCTGCTCGACTTCCAGCCCGCCGCGTTCGAAGCGGCCCAGGTCGTAATTCGCCAGATCCGGATGCACACGGCCGCTGACCAGGTGATCGGCCACCATTTCCGACAGTGCCGGCGCGAACATGAAGCCGTGCCCCATCAGCCCGTGATACTGGTAAAAATTCTCGGGCCGGTCGACGTAGCCGATGATCGGGTTGGTGTCGGGCGTGATGTCGTAGAAGCCCGCCCACTGGCGCAGCACCTTCACGGCGCTCAGGCGCGGCACCAGGTCGATCATCAGACGGCTGACCTTGCGCATGAAGGCGAAGGTGCTGTTGTAATCGCTCGCCGGGCCCTTTTCGAGGCCGACGCAGGCGTAGATTTCGCCGCGCATCGTCTGCGCCACGTACATGCCGCTGTTCATCGGAATCAGGTTGGTGCCGAGGAACGAATGCAACGGCTCGGTGACGATCGCCTCGTGCTTTTCCGGATGATTGGGCAGTTCGACGCCGCACATTCGCCCGATTTGCGGCGCCCAGGCCGAGGTCGCGTTGACCACCAGGTCGGCCGCGAACGCGCCGCGCGGCGTCACCACCTGAACGATCTTCGTCCCGGCGGTTTCCAGCGCGGTCACCTCGTGGTGCGCCAGCACCTCGACGCCGAGCTGGCGGCAGACCTTGGTGTAGCCCCACACCATCGCAAAGGGGAAGCACACGCCGTCGCGTTTGTGAAAGGAGCCGAGGCGGATGCCCGCGGTGTTGATCCACGGCACCAGCCGTTTGATCTCGGTGGGCGACAAGAGCTGCGAACGAACGCCGTTCTCGTGCTGCAGGCGATCGTTCTTTTCGAACTGCGCCGCCTGCTCGTCGGTGTAGGCGAGAAACAGGTAGCCGTCCTGCCGGAACCAGTTGTTGAAGCCGGTGTCCTGCGGAAAGCTCTCGAACAGCTCCTCGCTGCGCTTCATGATGCGGATGTTGTCGGCCGTGGACCATTGGGCGCGCACACCGCCGCCGCACCGCGCCGAAGCGCCGGCGTTCAGGTGGTCGCGTTCGAGCACGGTAATATGGCGCCAGCCGCGCTTGGCCAGGTTCCAGGCCAGGGACAAGCCGACGATCCCGCCGCCGATGATGACCGTCCGCGGGCCGCTCATGGCTTTTCTCCTTCCTTGGCGCCGGCGAAGGCGGCCAGCGGCGTCCACGCCAGGGGCGGGCGGCTGGCCATCGGCAGGATTTCGGACTCGGGCACGCCTTCCTCGCGCAGCAGGCGGGCCAGATTGACCAGGCACATGCGGCCCTGGCAGGGCCCGGTGCCCAGCGCGTGAAAGCGCTTCAGCGATTCGATATCGCGCAGGCCGCTACGGATCGACTCGCGCAGTTCGTCCTCGGTGATATCCTCGCAACGGCAAACGATGGTTTTGCGCGGCATGGTGTCAATTCTCCAGCAAACGGTTCAATTCGGCTTGACGCGTTTCGTCCGGGTGCAGGTCGAGTCCCGCCGCCAGACCGGTCCGGCGACCCCGCGCCGCCGTTTCCGCGGGCGAGGCCGCGCCGAGCATTTCGCCGGTCACGAACAAATCCGCGCGGCCGGTGCGGCCGGCGCGGTCGGCTTCGACGAGGAAGCCGTGCTGTTCCGGATGGCTGATCGCCTTGGCGCCCGCCTGCGCGGCCAGTTCCCAGCTTGGCGCCGGCGGCAGGCTGGCGCAGACCAGGTCGGAGCGCAGTTCGATCGGCTCGCCGCCGTCGGTCGGCTCCAGCCGCAGGCCCTTCAGGTGGAAATTGCCGATGGCCCGCGTCACGCGGTAACCCAGGAAAATCGGGACGCCGCTGGTCTGCACCTTTTCGGCGCGGTCGCGGTCGCCCGCGATCTTCGTTTCCGCGGTCACCAGGCCCAGGACGCGCACGCCGATCTGCGGCAGGCGCTCGGCCAGCGAGAGCGCGGCGTCGTCCGCGCCGAGGATCGTGCACGACACGGCGGGGCAGATGCCCCAGCGATGGATGAGTTTCAGCAGGCCGCGCGACGAGAAAATGTTCGGCAGATCGTTGTTCGGAAACAGCGGCGGCTGGTCGTAGGCGCCGGTGGCCAGAATCGTCCGCCGGGCGGTCAGCAGAATCAGGCCGCCCTGGTGATGAATCGCCCAGAAGCCCTCGCGGTAATAGCCGACGCATTCGGCCGCCGTGACGACTTCCACGCCGGCCCGGTCCAGCGCCGCGCGACGATCGCGCACCCACGCAGGGCCATCGGCCAGGCCGTCGACCGGTTCGGGCCAGCCGGTGAAGTGGCCGCCGACCTCCGGCGCGTCCTCGAAGAGCGCCACCTTGGCGCCCGTCGCGGCCGCGGCCAGCGCGGCTTCGAGGCCCGCCGGCCCGCCGCCGATCACCGCCACCTCGACGCTCTTTTCGCGCAGGGGCGGCACGGGCGTTTCGCGGTCGGGCAGGTCGCCCAGGCCGGCGAAATGGCGGACGGATTTTTGCAGCAGCTTGTTCGCCCACTGGGGCTTGGTGAACATTTCCTGATAGTTGAAATGGCGCGGAAACAGGAAATCGATCGTGTGCAACAGGTCGTCGGTGGCCTGCGGCACGGCGTTTTCGCGCTGGACGACCATTCCGTCGCGGCAGGCGACGTGGCAGGTGCGGACGTTGGGCAGGCCGTCGACCCGCGCCAGGCAGCTCATGCAGCGGCCCGCCAGGCAGAACAGGCCGCGCGGCCGGTGGTACTTCATCGAGCGCGCGGCCGTGCGTACGCCGTTGGCGTACAGGGCGATCGCCACGGGTTCCTTGGAAAACGCCTTGAGCCGGTAGCCCTCGAAGCGGATTTGCAGCGGTTCGCCGCGATCGAATTCCCGCTCGTGATGCGTGTAGATGCGGTGATCCTTGATGCGTTGCATGGATTAATAGCGCTCCGTGTAGCTTTTGGCCTGCAGGAAAAGCCCGAGGTAATCGGCGCCGCCCGCCTTCGAGCAGGTGCCGCTCATGTTGAAGCCGCCGAACGGCTGCACGTTGACCAGCGCGCCGGTGATCTTGCGGTTGACGTACAGGTTGCCGACGAAGAACTCGCGGCGCGCGCGGTCGATCCGCTCGCGGCAGTTCGAGATCAGGCCGCCGGTTAGGCCGTACTCGGTCGCGTTGGCCAGTTTCAGCGCCTGGTCGAAATCCTTCGCCTTGAGCAGCGACAGCACCGGGCCGAAAATCTCTTCCTGGTCGAGCCGCGATCCCGGCTTCACGTTGTCGACCACCGTCGGCTGGATGAAGTAGCCGCCGTCGATTTCCACCGCTTCGCCGCCCGTGAGGATCTTCGCCTCTTTCCGGCCGATGGCGATGTAGGCGAGGATTTTCTTGTGCGACGCGGCGTTGATCACCGGGCCCAGGTAATTGGCCGGATCGACCACCGGCCCGATCGTGATTTTCTTCACCTGCTGCGCCAGCAGCTTTTTGAATTCCTCGTACACCTCGGCCACGACGATGACGCGGCTGCACGCCGAGCATTTCTGGCCCTGGAAACCGAAGGCGCTGATGGTGGCGGCCATCGCCGCTTTTTCCAGGTCGGCGGTTTCGTCGACGATCAGCGTGTCCTTGCCGCCCATCTCGACCGCGACCCGCTTGATCCACTTTTGTCCCGGCGACATTTTCGCGGCCTTTTCGACGATGCCCAGGCCGACTTCCTTGCTGCCGGTGAAGTTGATGGCGCGGACGCGCGGGTTGGTCACCAGCTCCTCGCCGCAGGTGGCGCCGGGGCCCGGCACGACGTTGAGCACGCCGGCGGGGATGCCGGCCTCGAAGAGGATCTGGGCGACCTTGTAGCCGATCAGCGGCGCGTCGGACGAGGGTTTCAGGCAGACGGTGTTGCCGGTCACCAGCGCCGCGGCGGTCATGCCGGCCAGGATGGCGCAGGGGAAGTTCCAGGGCGGAATGACGCTGACCACGCCGAGCGGAATGTAGCTGGTTTCGTTTTTCTCGCCGGGATAATACCCGACGCTCATGCCGCGCTCCCACACCAGCGCCTGGCGGGCGTAGAATTCCAGGAAGTCGATCGCCTCGGCCAGGTCGGCATCGGCCTCGACCCAGTTTTTACCGACCTCGAGCACCATCGTGGCGTTGAGTTCGAAGCGGCGCCGGCGCATGAGCTGGGCGGCGCGGATCAGGATTTCGGCTTTTTTCTGCGCGGGCTCGGCGGCCCAGGCGGGAAACGCCTTGTCGGCGGCGGCGATCGCCAGTTTGGCTTCCTCGACCCCGGCCTTGGCGAAAACGCCCAGCGACTGACTGGGATTGGCCGGGTTGGTGGTGGCGAAGGTGTGCTTGGTCTTGATTTTCTTCCCGTTGACGATCAGGGGATGGACCCAGTCCTTCTTGCCGCCTTCGGCCACCTGCAGCAGCGCGCTTTCCATGCCGGCTTTGTGGCGAGGTTCCTGGAAATCCAACAGCGGCTCGTTCGTGAACGGTCCAAACATCGGGCGTCTCCTTTCTTAAAGCGATAACGGCAAGCGTGGGCGCTTGCCGTATAAATGATCTCTCTGGCGATTAATAGGTCGCGGTCGACCGGGCCGGGAGAGCGGGATTGTGAGCGAAGTAGTCATCGGCACGTTTCGGTTTTGCTCAAGTTTGAGGGCATGCTAGCGCCGAAGATCGGCTTTGACAACCGGGTGAAAAAGCGTGTGAAAAGGAAAGGATGGCGTTTCCAGAGCGCGATGGCGGCGTTGCGGACGGAAGCCGTGGGACCGGCGAAGGATCTCCGGCGAACAGCGAGTCAGCCATGATCCCGGAGGTTCCCCATTCGCCGTTCGCCATTCCTAAATTTCGTACGTTCGCCCTTGCTCCAGCAGTTCCACGTTCAGGCCGGTTTTGCGGTAGTCGGCGGCGATTTCGGCGACGTGGGCCGGTTGCATGTGGGTGACCAGGACGCGGAGCGGCCGGTCGACCGTGGCGAGGTCCGCCGCGGCGCGGGCGGGCCAGTAATGGGCGTTTTTTTCGCCCTGGGCGGCGAGGCGGTCGGGAAACGCGGTGTCGATCAGCACCGTTTGCACGTTTCGATTCGCCGCGACGGCCCGCCAGAAGCGCGTCGTGCCCTTGCTGTCGCCCGTGTAGGCGAGCGCGACGCCGTCCCTTTCGACGATCATTCCCGCGCAAAACACCGTGTGCTCCACCGGCACCGCCGTGACGGTATACGGCCCGACCGGCGCCGGTTCGCCCTCGACGAGCGTCTGGTAAACGAGCGCCGGCGGATCGCCGACCCGGGTGAAATCGAGCCACATCGTGCCGTTGAAGACGTGTTCGCGCAGCGCGGCGATGGTCGGCGCCATGCCCGCCAGCGTCAGGCCGGCGCGCGCCGCCACCTTGATCAGCAGGAACTGCGGGATTTCCTTGAGGTGGTCGAAATGGGGATGGCTGAGCAGCACCCAGTCGATCGGCGCCATTTCGTCGGGCGACAAGGCCGAGTTGATCGTGCCGCCGTCGAGCAGCAGGCGGTCGTCGAGCAGGTAACCCGGCGAAAAATGATCGCGATCCAACCGGCCGTAACAACCCAGCACGCGCAGTTTCATCGTTTGGCTCCTTGAATTCGACGGCAGTTTGTCGCGTTTGCGGCGCGAGGGCAAACGGTTTGACGCCGGGAAACACCCGGCCTAAAGTTTCGCGAACGGGTCGAAAAGGGGACAACCATGCGCCGTTTATGCCTGGCTACTTTCATCATCATGATCGCCTGGGCCGCGACCGCCTGGGCGGATGCGCCTAAAAACGTGATCGAGGTCTACGCGCCCAATTACGATACCCTGACCGCGCTGGCCGATTACAACGTCCGCTTCGAGGACTTCGAGCGGGAAGACTGGGTGCGCATCATCTGCGACGCGAAGACGATCGACGAACTGCGGGCCGCCGGCTTCGAGGTCAACGTGCTGATCGCCGACCTCGATAACTGGGTCAAGTCGCGGGCCCAAGCGATGGCGCAGCGGCCGAAGGAAGCGCCGCCGACCGACGTCGTGCTCGATCACTACCTTACCCACGCGGAAATGACGACCTTCCTTTACGACCTGGAAGCGGCTTATCCGGACATCCTGTCCGTCGAGGAGATCGGCGACAGCGTCGGCGGCCGGGCGCTCTTCGTAGCGAAGATTTCGGATAACGTGGCGGACAACGAGGCCGAACCGGCGGTCTTCTTCGAGCACAACATCCACGGCGACGAGATCGCCGGCTACACCCTGGCGCTGTTCGTCATTCAGTGGCTGGTGACCGAATACGGCAGCGACCCCGACGTCACGGCCCTGGTCGACAACCGCGAAATCTTCATCGAGCCGCTGACCAACCCCGACGGCAATTACGACGACCCGACCTGGGGCCGCAGCCGCTACAACAACCACGGCGTCGACCTCAACCGCAACTATGGCTACATGTGGGATCCGGACGAATCCGCTCCGGGCGACGCGCCGCACAGCGAACCGGAAACGCAGGCCGTGGCCGAATTCTGGGAAGGCAACCAGCCTTTCATCTTCGGTATGTCGGGCCACAGCGGCACCGTCATTTTCCTGCACTCCTGGGGCTATATCGGTAACGATCCCGCCGACGACGCCGAATTCGATTACATCGGCGAACAATATATCTACCCCAATCATTGCACCGATCCAGAAATGAACGTCCAAGGCAGTTGCTATAATGTGCTGTACCAGGCGGTCGGCGTCACCATGGACGAAATGTACGGTTCGCACGGCATGCTGGGGTTGTCCTACGAACTGAGCTACACCAAGGAATGCTCCTGGGCCACCTCGGTCGCGGTGTGGGAAGACCACCAACCGGCGATCAAGTGGCTGTTGCAGGAAGTCGGCAACGGCCTGCACGGCACGGTGACCGACATCGATTCGGGCGATCCGGTGGGCGCCCTGGTGCAGGTCGACGGCAAGTGGATGACCTTCACCGACTACGAAGTCGGCGATTTCCACAAGTACCTGCGCGCGGGCAGTTACACCCTGCATGTGACGGCCAACAATTACGAGGATTACACGACCACCTTCGCGATCACCAACGGCGCGCCGACGAACCTCAACATCGAATTGACGCCGTCGGCCGAACCGCACACTTTCCTGTTCCGCTGGCTCTACGACGAAATGCCCAACAGCTATTCCTCCACCTATCCGCCGGCCAACGCCTTCGGCCCGCCGGACGGCGATTTCATCAGCCTGGGCAACGGCGGCTTCGCCGTGGTCGATCTGGGCCCGGACGGCATCGCCGACGATGCGGGTTCGGATCTGGTCGTCTACGAGGCGGGCAGCGACGGCGACGAGCCGTTCACGCTTTACGGCAGCAGCGGCGGACCGCACGGGCCGTGGGTGGAACTCGGCGAGGGCGACGGCACCTCGGGCTTCGATCTGGACGCCGCCGGCCTGGCGAGCGTGCGGTACCTGAAGATCGAGGACGGGGGCAGCGACCTGGATGCCGCGAACGACGGCTTCGACCTGGATGCCATCGGCACGCCGGTCTACCTCGCCGCCTTCAGCGCCGACGTCACCGAAGGCGCCCGGCCGCTGGAGGTGCACTTCACCGACCACTCGACCGGCAGCCCGACCTCGTGGTCCTGGGATTTCGGCGACGGCAACACCTCCACCGAGCAGAACCCGACCAACACCTACACCGACCTGGGCACCTACGACGTCACCCTGATCATCAACGGGCCGGAAGGCGAAAAAACCCTGACCAAGACCGCTTACATCTCGGTCATCGAATTGCCGCCGACGGTCGATTTCACCGGCACGCCCACGAGCGGCGTCACGCCGCTGGACGTGCAGTTCACCAGCGCGATCACGGGCGTCGTCGAAACGTATGCCTGGACCTTCGGCGACGGCGGCACCTCGGATGAGGCCAATCCGCTGCACACCTACGAGGCGCCGGGCGTCTATACGGTCAAGGTCGAGGTCACCGGTCCGGGCGGCTCGGTGTCGCGGCAGCGGTGGCGCTACATCAAGGTCAACTGCGGCGCGCCGATCGCCGACTTCGAGGCCGATGTGCTGACCGGCCAGGCACCGCTGACCGTCCACTTCACCAACCTCAGCGAGGTTTCGGCGGATTGCCCGGCCGCCTACCTCTGGGATTACGGCGACGGGCAGACCGGCACGGCCGCCGAGCCGCAGCACGTGTACGAAACGGCCGGCGTCTACACCGTCACCCTGACGGCCACCAACGACGGCGGCACCGATGTCGAGTCGAAAACCGGCTACATCACCGTCGAAGGCGGCGCGGACGACGATGACGACAACACGCCCGACGACGACGACAACGACGCCTCGCCCGCCGACGACGACAACGACGACGTTGACGACGATGACGACGCGGCCGGCGACGGCGATGACGACGACGATTCCGGTTGCGGGTGCTGAGCGGACTTACGAAGTGAAATAGTAGCGGGCGGCCTTCGGGTCGCCCGCGAAAAAAATCTTTCCTTCCTTACCCGAAGCGTTTATTTTAAGGTTCATGCCGCGCAAAGCCTTTCGACTGGTCTGGTTCATCTGGCTGGCCGTCGCCGCCTGCTCGCCCCTGCGCGGGCTGCCCGAAAACGCCGGTTCGGTCGGTTCGACCGACAACGGCTACCTGGTCGGCGGCATTCAATTGCCAAGCAATGACGATCTGGTGGTGTTGGAACCCGAAAAGGCCTGGGGCACCCCGGAACTGGTTCATCTGCTCGAGGCGGTGGCGGCGGACATGCGCCTGGCCTATCCGGACGCTCCGCCGCTGGTCGTCGGTCACCTGTCGCGGCGCGAGGGCGGCTCGTTGTCGCCGCATCGCAGCCACCAGAGCGGCCGCGACGCCGACGTGGCGATGTACGCCGCCGACAACAAATTGCACCGGCGGTTTCTGGACATGACCAGCGCCGAGTTGGACGTCCCGAAAACCTGGGCGCTGATCGACACGCTGCAAACCAAAGGGCGTATCCAGTACATTTTGCTCGATTGGGAAGTGCAGCAGCGCATCTACGAGGAGATTTCCCTGTTCGAGCCCGAGCAGCGGCTGGCCTCGCTGTTTCAATATCCGCGCCCCCGCCGCACCCGCGCGGGCATCGTCCGCCACGCGTCGGGCCATTGCAACCATTTGCACGTTCGCATTCACTGTCCGGAACAGGACACCCACTGCATCGAGTGACGCCGGCGAGTTTCTTGACAGCGGGTCGCCGACGAAGGCACGATGCCGCCAAGCCCGACCGATTCGTTTTTCCTGACCCGGGAGCCCGATGTGCCGACCGCGCGTTCCGCGTTGACCTTGATTCGCCGCCTCGCCGCCCTGGCGATCGGTTGCCTGACGCTGCTTGTCGCTCCGGCGATCCCGCATGCGGCCGATGACGCCGAACCGGAGCCGGCGGCCGCCGAGGCGCCCGAACCGCCCGTGGTGACGGTGACCGCGCGGCGGCTCAACGAATCGCTCGAGGATCCGGCCGCGTTCGTCGACGTCATTCGCCTGGATCAATACGCCGGCCGGCTGGTCGACACCGAGGAAGTGCTGCGTCAGGCGGCGGGCGTCAACGTGCGCAGCTTCGGCGGCCTCGGATCCTACGCCACGGTGTCCATTCGCGGCTCGAGCGCCGATCAGGTGGTCGTGCTGGTGGACGGCATCCGCCTCAACAGCACCGCGGGCGGCGGCGTCGATTTGAATTCGATTCCACCGGAACAGATCGAACGCATCGAAGTCTTGCGGGGCGGCGAGTCGTCGCTTTACGGCGAAGGGGCGATCGGCGGCGTGGTGAACATCATCACCAAACGCGGCGCGGGCGCGACCGCCAACCAGGCGTCGCTCACCACCGGTTCGTACGACACCTGGCGGCTGGCCGCTTCCCGCGGGGGCGGCGCCGGCCAATGGCGTTATTACGCGGGCGGCAGCTTCTTTCACACCGCCGGCGATTACCGGTTCGAAAACGACAACGGCACGACCCTGGATGAAAGCGACGATTTCACCGACGTGCGGCGCAACAACGAACTGGAAACGCGCAGCCTGCTGGTGCAGGCGGGTTATGCGCCGATCGCGGCGGTGGATCTGGCGGCGCAAAACGAATTGTATTCCTCCGACGCGGGCGTGCCGGGGCTGGTCACCTTTCCGTCGCCGCACGCCCATCAGAAGTTGCTGCGCGAATTGCCGGTCGTTTCGGCGGCGTGGGCCGGCCTGGGGCTGACCGACCTCAGCGGCAAGACCCAACTGAGCCTGCGCTACGAACGAGCGCAATTCCGCGACGGCTACGGCGAACAGACGGGCGTGCCGCTGGCGTCGGATCGAACCGAAACCGAACCGGCGGCGGAGCAGTCGTTCTACTACGCCTGGGGCGAACACCAGCTTTGGAATCTGACCGGCGTGTATCGCCATACGGCGCTGGCCGGCGGCGATTTCGGCGGCCCGACCCGCGACGCGTGGGGCGCGGCGCTGGGCGATCAGGCGTTCCTCTGGGCGCGGCGGGTGACGCTGACGGGCAACGTGCGCTACGACGGCATTTCCGACCTGGACGGTGCGTGGAGCCCGAAGGGCGGGCTGGCGCTTTCGCCGTGGGACTGGCTGACCGTCAAGGGCAACATCGGCCGCAGTTTTCGCGCGCCCAATTTTTCCGAGCTGTATTTCAATCAGGGGTTGGTGATCGGCAATCCCGACCTGGCGCCGGAGCGCGCGTTGCATTTTGACGGCGGCCTGCAATTGTCGTGGTTGCCGTATTTCTTCGCCGAGGGGGCATACTTTCGCAGCGAGGTGAAGGACCTGATCGAATACCAGTTGGTCGACGGCTTCCGGTACAAACCGTTCAACGTCGGTCGCGCGCGGCTGGAAGGCCTGGAACTGTCGACCCGGACCGAGGCGACGCGCTACCTGGCGCTCAGCGGCGCCTACACCCTGACCTATGCGATCGACGAAACGCCGGGCGCCAACCGCCGCGGCCGCCAGCTCCCCGGACGGCCGCGACACGTGGGGTTCGGGCGGGCGACGGGGACGGCGGGGATCTTTTCGCCGTTCGTCGAATTCAATTACGTGGCCGGCAATTACGTCACCCCGGCGAACACCAAGCTGCTGCCGGAGCGCCGGCTCTGGAACGCGGGCCTGGTGGTTTCACCCGACGAACACGCGCGGATCGGCTGGGAAATGAAGAACCTCGCCGACGAGCGCGTCGTCGACGTGCGCGGCTTTCCGCTGCCGGGTCGGTCGGTCTACCTGACGTTCGATTATTCGTTCTGAACGGGGGAGATCAACAACAGGACGTTGTCGATCCATTGCCGCGAGCTTTTTTTCAATTCCGCGACGGTCAATTCCGGGAAGGTGATCCACTCGAACCACTTGAAGAACACCCACGCTTCCATGGTAATCGCGGCGTCCGCCGGCTGCAGGTCGGCGCGAAAGAGGTTCCGGGCGATGCCTTCGGTGATGATTTTCATGACCGGCCGGCGAAACCGGGAGAAATGCCAGCGATACAGGTCGGCGACCTTTTCGGTCAGCGCTTTTTCGCGCAGGGCCAGGGTCTGCAATTCGAAAATCATCGCGTAAACGCCCGGCGCCTGCCGGTGCGACGGCATGACCGATTGCAGCAGGGTCCGCAGGCGATCGATCGGATCTTTGGTGGCGGCCAGGGCTGCTTCCATCCGCTCGAATTCGCTTTCGAGCTGGCGTTCGCAAACCAAAAAGAACAACTCGAGCTTATTCGGCGCCAGGTCGTAGAGGCTGCCCTTGCTCACCCGGGCGCGGCGCGCCACGTCTTCCAGCCGTGTGCCGCGCAGGCCGTGAATGGAAAACAACTCGTGCGCGGCCGATAAAATAGCCTCGCGCCTCGCGTCCGGATCGCGTGTTTTGGGACTCATGGCTGCGGTGATTACCTCCCCCGAAAAACATTTGACGCCCCGTGGGGAGTCCCGTCAATCCCGTCCGGGAACGGGTACGACGGCGGATTGGTGCCCGCCGGGTCCTATGGTATTCTTTTCGCTTCCCGCATGACGGAGAAAGTGGGCCATGAGCCGCTGGTTGCGTACGACTTTGATTTTCTGCCTGGCGATGCTGCTGTCGTCGTCGGCTTGCCTGCGGACGCGAGTGGACGGAACGGTGCCCAAACCGGACGCCAACGCCGCGGCGCAGCAGCCGATGCAGGCGCCGTTCGTCGAAGCGCTGCTGTTCGGGTATTGGGAAGCCGAGCCGTATACCTCCAATTGGGTGGAGACGCGCGACATCCCGCAACGGCCCGGCCTGTTGTTCGGCTGGCGGATGAAGTTGAAGGAGCCCTACGGCAAATACGTCCGGATCATCGAGCGGCTGACCGCGCCCACCGGCCCGCAGACCTGGGGCCCGCTGGAACGCCGGCATCTGGTCAGCTCCGATCACCAGGTGGCCACCGTGCCCAATTCGCTGAAGGTCCGCGAAGGTTGGATCCAGCGGTCGAATTGGATGATCAGCGAGGGCGATCCGCTCGGCGATTACCAGATGGAAATTCAGGTCAACGGGCGCATGGCGATGCGCTTCGTGTTCAAAGTGGTCCCGGATACCGGCCCGCCACCCGCGGTCGAGGAGGAGGGCGAGGATATCCAGGACGAAATCATCGAGGATGGAGAAGGGGAAGAGGAAGAGCCGGCGGTACCGGAAACCGGACCGGCGCCGCCCGCCCCCTGACGGAGATGCGAGCCGAAAAAATGCCGCAACCCAAAGCCATGTTTTCGATCGCCGATTTTCAAGCGACGCTGCAGCACCGCCAGCCGTTCATGGCGACGATCGACGGTTTTCGCCCTTCGGCGGTGTTGTTGCCGATCTTGCGCGGTCCCGACGAGGATTTCGTGCTGCTGACCCGGCGCACCGAAAAGGTGGAGCATCACAAGGGACAGATCAGCTTTCCGGGCGGCCGGCAGGACCCGGGCGAAAGCATCTTGGCGTGTGTTTTGCGGGAAACCTACGAGGAAGTCGGCGTCGCCGCCGAGACGATTCAAATCCTTGGCCGGCTGGACGATACCTGGACGCCGACGCGTTATATCATTACGCCCTTCGTCGGCGTTTTACCGTCTACCGTGAAGTTGACCGCCAATCCGGAGGAAATCGCCGAGCTGTTGATTATTCCGCTGAGCCAATTGCTTTGTCCCGATAAATATGAGGAAAATGAGATGACCCATTTCGGGCAAAGCGCCGTCGTTCCGTTCTTCTATGTCGGATCGACCATCATTTGGGGAGCGACAGCCCGGATTTTGAGGCAGTTTCTGCAACTGGCTTTTCAATGGGAGGCCAAACCTTGCGAAAGCTACTGATGATCGGCCTGATTGGTTTGTTGCTGGCGACGGTCGCTTGTCACCAGAAAGACAAGAACGCTTCCGGGGAAGAGGAATTCGGCCCCAAGGAACTGCTGCCCGACAAAACCGAGGCGAACGCCGAAACGGGCGGCACCACGATCGTCGTGGCGGGCGATGTTGTGGTTGTGGAACTGACGGTTTACCATCCGCCCTTCGTCTACCTGACCGGCGAATCGCCGGTGACGGTCATGGCGCCGGTCGAACCCCACTGTGTTTTCGAACAGGCGCTGTTTCCGATGAAAGTCGCGCGCTTTCCCTTGGAAGTCCGCTTTCAGATCGCGCCGCGCGCGGCGCCGGCTTCGTTCGTGCTGAAACTCGGCTTGCGGATCAATTACGCCTACAAATCCGACGAAAAGCCGTTGTTTAAAAACACGCTGATCGACGTTCCGCTCAAAATCGTGCCGATCGCCGAGGGGCACGTGCCGAAAATGGTGCGTATTCCGCTCGAACATTTTTTAACCGTCGCCGAAGAAGTGGAAACCCCGCCGCAGGAGAACGCTGCACCATGAAAAAACTGGATGTCAGGGGACTGGCCTGCCCCGAACCGATCGTCCGCGCCAAACGGGCCCTGCTCGATGAACGCGAACCGCAAGTGCTGCTGATCGTGGATTCGGCGGTGACGCGCGACAACCTCAAGAAATTCGCCGCCGCCAAGGGTCTGCAATTTGCCGAATCCGCGCAAGGTCAGGAATGGCAAATTACCCTTACCGCCACCGGCGAGGCCGGCGCGGGCCAGACCGCGGCGGGCGGCGTTTTGAAAAAGGGCCCGGTGGTGCTCGTTCGCCGCCGCACGTTCGGCGAGCCCAGCGGCGAGTTGGGAACGATCCTCATCCGCGCCTTTTTTAAAACGCTCGGCGATTTGGAAGTCCTGCCGGAGAAGATCATCTTCATCAACGAAGGCGTGCAACTGGCCTGTCACGACGAGGCCGTCATCGAGTATTGCGGCAAGCTCGCGGCCGCGGGCGTCGAAATCGTGAGCTGCGGCACCTGCCTCGATTACTTCAACTTGGTGTCCGGTTTGAAGGTCGGCCGGGCCGGCAACATGTACGACATTGCCGGGGCCCTGATGGAGGCCGCTCACGTCGTGGAGCCCTGAGGCATGGCCGAAAACGGACATTTGTACTTCGACAACGCCGCCACCAGCTATCCCAAACCGGCGGAAGTGTATGCGGCGCTGGATCGCTACGCGCGCGAGGAAGGCGGCTCGGCGGGGCGGGGCGCCCATGCCCGCGCCGTCGCCGGCAGCCGGTTGCTGTTCAATCTGCGCGAGGAACTGGCTGCTTTACTGGGCGGACACCCGGACCGTCTTGTGTTGACCCGCCACGCCACCGAGGCGCTCAACCTGGCGTTGTTTTCGCTGATCGAACCGGGAGCCGTCGTGGCTCACGGCGCGCTCGAGCACAATGCCGTCATGCGCCCCTTGCAGCATCTCGCGGCGACGCGCGGCGTCCGGTTGCTCGAAATCCCGGGCGACGCCGACGGCCGCCTGACCCCCGACGCGCTGCGCCGGGCGCTCGCCGCGGAGCCGATCGCCGCGGTCGTCACCCTGCACGGTTCCAACGTCAACGGCGCGATACAGGATTTGGCGGCCCTGGGCGAGTTGTGCCGAGCGCGCGAAATTCCGTTCATCGTCGATGCCGCCCAGACGGCCGGTTGCTGGCCGATCGACCAGGAAGCCATGGGCATCGACGCCTTGTGCGTCACCGGCCATAAAAGCCTGCTCGGTCCGACGGGCGTCGGCGCGTTGCTGCTCGCCGCGCGCGTCGCCGAGCGCGTCGCGCCGCTCGTTCACGGCGGCACCGGATCGGAATCGGAAAAGGAAACGATGCCCGATTTTCTGCCCGATCGGCTCGAAGCGGGCACGCCCAACACGTTCGGGGCGGCCGGCCTGTTGGCGGGGGTTCGCTACGTGACGCGGCGGACCGTGGCGGCGGTGCGCCGCCACGAGGACGAACTGCGCGGCCGGTTGCGCGAGCGGTTGCGGGCGATACCCGGCCTGCGCGTGCTGGCTGCGGACGGTGACGCGCTGGCGGTGGTCAGCGTGGTCGGCGCCGTGGCGCCATCCGACCTGGCGTTTCTCCTGAGCGAACGCTACGGCATCGCGACGCGCGCCGGATTGCATTGCGCGCCGCGCGCCCACCGCACGCTCGGCACGCTGGCGATGGGCGCCCTCCGGCTCGCGCCCGGCCCCTTGACGCCGCCGGCGGCGGTCGACGAAGTGGCCGCTGCCCTGCACGATTTGCTGGGAGCGCTGGCATGACGGTCTGCGCCTTGATCTTCCGCAGCGTTCACGACGTGCTCAAGGCCGAAAAGATCGTGCTGGGAAAAAACCTGGCGGTACGGCTGATTCCGGTTCCGAAACAAGTCGATCCCGATTGCGGAGTGGCGTTGCAGATCTCCTGCGAACAGCGTGACGAGATTCTTTTTCTGCTGGCCGAACTGCACCACCGGCTGAAGGGCGTTTACCTCGTCGATGGCACGAGGTTCTCGCCGCTCGAGGACCGATGAGCACCCGTCGCCTGGTCATGGGCACCGCCGGTCACATCGATCACGGCAAAACCAGCCTGATCAAAATGCTGACCGGCGTGGATTGCGACCGCCTACCCGAGGAAAAAGCCCGCGGCATCACCATCGAACTGGGCTTCACCCATCTGGAACTGCCGTCCGGTTTCGCCGTCGGCGTGGTGGACGTGCCGGGGCACGAGCGTTTCGTGCGCGCCATGGTGGCCGGCGCGGCGGGCATCGACTTCGTGCTGTTCGTCGTCGCCGCCGACGAGGGCGTCATGCCGCAAACCCGCGAGCACTTCGCCATCTGCCGCCTGCTGGGCCTGCGCCACGGACTGATCGCCCTGACCAAGGCCGATCTGGTGGACGACGAGATGCTCACCCTGGTGAAAGACGAGCTGGCCGAGCTGACGGCCGGCACTTTCTTGGCGGCGGCGCCCGTGGTGCCGGTCAGCGCCGTGACCGGCGCCGGCCGCGAAGCGATCCGGCAAGCGATCGACGACGTGGCCCGGGCGGTCGTCGAACGCAGCGACAGCGGCATCTTCCGCCTGCCGATCGACCGGGTGTTCACGATCAAGGGTTTCGGCACGGTGGTCACGGGCACCTGCATCGGCGGGCAGGTCGCGGTGGGCGACGAGGTGGAGATCCTGCCGGAAGGGCGGCGGGCCCGGGTGCGGGGGTTGCAGGTTCATGAAAAGCCGGTCGAGGCCGCTTACGCGGGGCAGCGCACGGCCGTGAATCTGCAGGGCATCGAACTGCAGGAAGTATCCCGTGGCGCCATGCTCGCGACGCCGGACGTTCTGACGCCGACCCAAATCATCGACGTCGAAACGGAGCTGCTGCCCGAGGCCCCGCGCCCGATCAAGCACCGCAGCCTCGTGCGGGTCCATTGTTACACCCGGGAAGTCATGGCCCGCGCGGTGCCGCTCAATTTCGAGGTGCTGGAAGCCGGCCAAACGGGGCTGTTGCAACTGCGGTTGGCCGAGCCGCTGATCGCCCTGCCGGGCGACCGTTTCGTGTTGCGCTCGTATTCGCCGGTGCTGACGGTCGGCGGCGGCACCATCCTGAACTCGCAGGCGAACAAACACCGCGCGCCCTATGCGGAGGCGCTGGCCGATCTGCAGATCCTGCGCACCGGGACGCTGGCCGACCGCCTGGCCGTGCACTATCGGCAGGCGGGTCGTTACGGCCGGCGGCTGGCGCGCCTGGCGCCACTGGTCGGGCTGCACGAAAAGGGATTGCGCGAGGAATACCAGAAACTGCTCAGCTGCCGCCGGATCGTGCGGATCGACGCCGACACCGAAAACGCCGTCGACGCCGAAGTCTTCGCCGCTTTACAGGCGGAACTGTTGGAACTGGTGGCCGCCCATCACCGCGACCACCCGTACGAGCCCGGCATCAGCCGGGCCGAATTGCTCGGCCGCGCGGGGGTGGGCGCCGAGGCGAAAGTCGTGCAAAAAGCCCTGTCCGCCCTGGCCGCGGAAAAGAAGGCGGTCATCGAGGGAAATCTCGTCCATGCGCCGACGCACGACGCGGCGGCCGACGAGGCCATGCAACGATCGGTCGCGCGGCTGCACGAAGCGATCCGCCAGGCGGGGATGGCCGCGCCGACCTACAAAGAGTTGCAGGAAACCGAACCGGACCCGAAATTGCTCGATCAGGCCCTGGCGGTGCTGACGCGGGAAAGCCGGATCCGGCGCGTCGGTCCGACGCTGTTTTACGACGCGGCGGTGCTGGCCGAGGCGCAGGAGCGATTGACGGCCTACCTCGCCGCGCACGGTGATATCGACGCCCAGGGGATGAAGACGCTATACGGCATCAGCCGCAAGTGGACCATTCCGCTCGCCGAATATTTCGACGCCCAGCGCCTGACCCTACGCGTCGGCGACAAGCGCACGCTTCGCCGGATGAAGTAGCGTTTCGCCGATGCGGCGGTCGTTTTCCGCGGCGCTCAATCTTTTTTAAACACCGCATGGATGAATTTGCTGAACCGGCCGCGCAACCCTTCGCGGTGGCGATAGACCAGCCGGGCTTCCGGCAGTTCGATGACGTCGCCGTCGCGCAGCAGCCGTTCGGTGACGCGTCGGCCGTTGACGAAGGTGCCGTTTTCGCTTTTCAGATCGACGAGCAGGCAACCGGCGGCGTTGTTTCGGATTTCCGCGTGATGGGCGCTGACGGCCGGCGCGGTCAGCCGCAGGTGGCAATCGGCGGCGCGGCCAAGGCGAAAGACCGGCATCGCCAGCAGGTAACAGCCTTCGATCTGTTCCGCGCCGGTCGTTTCGAGCCGGGGAAAGCGGGCGACCTGAAGCTTCTTCTCGAACGCGCTTTCCAACAAGTCGTGCTTGCCGCGCGCCAGAGTGAGATCGAACGAACCGGCCGTCTCGCTGGTTTCCCGGGGCGCCGTCGTGGCGCCGCGCGGGTCGAACAACTCGGCGATCTGGTCCTTCGACAGCGCCATGGTGCGCTCCAGCGCCGCGTCGTCCCGCTCGTTTTCGCTGACGGCGAACAGGTTGGAGCCGAGAATCAGCAAGTCGCCGACGCAGAGCGGCACGGGATCGTGGATGCGCCGGCTGTTGACGAAAACGCCGTTGGTGGATTGCTGGTCGCGGATGACCGGGCCGGCTTTTTCGATCATCAGCAGCGCGTGCCAGCGCGACACGTCCGGGTCGGTCAGAATGATGTCGTTGGATGGGTCGCGGCCGATCGTCAAGCGGGACTTGTATAGGGGAAAAAGCAAAACCTGCCCTTCGCCATCGGTGCTTTTCAGTTCGAACATGCCTGGCCTCGTCGGTTGCCGGCGGCGGTCGCCGCGGTGCGCTAGCTTTTCGATAACTTAGAAGACCGGACCGGTTTGTCAAACGGCCGGGGCGAGCGGTTCGTCGCCGGCGCACTAGGGTTGAGGGAACGGAATCGGGAAAACGGTTTGTTGCAGCACCAGCGGCTCGATCCGATTCGCCGGATCATCGGTGATCCAGGTCATAAAACGATCCGTATAGCGTAGGTAATACAATGAATAAGTCGCTTGCAGGGGAAACGCCACATCCGGTGGGATCTCGATATTGTACTCGTCCAGATAGGGATGATCCGGCGAAATCCATTTGCGGTTGATAATGTCTACATAGGACAGCGAATCCATCGGCTCGATCCAGTTTCCGGTCGCGTCCACTTCCAGCCGGCCCAACTGGTGATCCGGCACGTCGGGGGAACCGCTCTTCCAGATCTCGCGACCCAGATTGTCCCGGATTTCCAACGCCAGCCAGGATCGGGTG
Source organism: Myxococcales bacterium (assembly GCA_012517325.1). Classification (NCBI taxonomy): domain Bacteria; kingdom Pseudomonadati; phylum Myxococcota; class Myxococcia; order Myxococcales; species Myxococcales bacterium. The sequence continues at coordinate 21,471 of JAAYVF010000066.1, forward strand.
ATATTGGCGAAAAGGGAACTGGGAAAATCGTGCGCGACGTTGCGACTGGCTGCGGTCAGGCCGAGCCGCAGTCGCCAGGGCTGGGCGGAGCGGTCCCAGACCATGGTGGTCAAATTGAAAAGAAAATGGCCCTTTTTATCGCCGACTAGATTGTCGAGGCCGCGGATTTTATTCAACGTGCGGGCGTAATTGTTGACCCGATAGGCTTTCAGTGTTTCGTCCAAAAAGGTCGATAGCTGGTACAGCGGCACCAACTCGGATCGCAGCCATAGCTTTTGATTGTCGGCGAAGAGGACGAGTTGCTCTTGCTGCGTCGCTTCGGTTTCCAAGGCGGTTTTCGGCAGCAGATAATGGATGCCGAACATCCGGTGATCCTGCCAGGTGTATTGGTACTCATCTCGTTCCAAGCGGGGCATGTGGCAGGATTGGCATGGAAAGGTTTTGGCGAAGGACGAAGCGCGATAGGAACTGACGTTGTCGAGCGGAATGTGCAAATGGCCGTTTCTGGTCGATTCCAGCGAATGGCAAGGAAAACAGCCGCTGCCGTCCTTGGTGATCGGCGGCGCGAAATCCTGCACATGTTCCAGAACGCTACGCAGCATATAGGCCTGCCGTTGATCGGAATCCTGATAAAGCCGATCAACCCGCGGCAGTGATACGGCGTATTCGCCGTTTTTATCGTTGGCCCGGCGCATCAGGTGACAGGCGCGGCAACTGACCCCTTCGCTTTGACGGACATGCTCCGGATCGATCAGCAAACCTGGATTCTCGTTGAACGATACCGCCGGATCATGGCAAACGGCGCAATGACGCAGAATTTCGGTTCCATGCTTTGCCGCCAAAGCCTGCGCCGTTCGCTGAAAAGGAAGATTTTTTGCGGCATAAGCGTGAACGGAAACAACCCATTGGCGATAGGGCACTTCATGGCATTTTTTGCATTCGATGCTTTTTTCAAGCGTCGCCGGAGGTAAATTTCGGAAGATCAGGTTTTCTTTTTTTGCCAGCGGTTCGGTGACGTATTGGTGGCGATCAAGCGAGGCTTGAATCAAATGCTGTTTGGCTTCGGTAAAGGAATAAAACGCCAAACCGGTGGCGGCGCAAAGGATCAGCGCCGGAAGATAGTAAGCGTGTCGCCAACGAGTCGGAAAAAAGAGCCGGGAAGACAGCAACAGCAGGTAATACCCACCGAAAAAAAACAGACCGAAAGCAAAAAGCGAATGAATTTTCCGGTAGAAAAAGGCAAACCGCAGGGCGACCGGATTTAAGGTTGAATAGATCCCGGTGATCACGACGAGAAGCAGAAAATAATGAGCCAGGCACCACCAACGGGTCAGCATGGCATCCCGATGTACGGGACCGCGGGTGAATACCAGGTAAAACAAGATTAACGGGAGAACGGAAATATTGACGAAAAAAACCAAGAGCAAGGGGACCGGTGCCAGGAGAGACCAAATCATTAATAATGGGTAGGCCAGAAAGGAAATGGTCAGCAATTTGGAGTGGAAGCGCCATAAGGCGAACAACAAATAGAGAAGCGTCAGCAAGGCGAATAACGAACCGATGACGGTATGCAACTGCAATTGCCGTTCATAAACCGGCGCCAGACTCAGGTTACAAACGAGCCAACCGGTGTTGAGCCAGAGGATCAGGAGACTGGCGAGATAGAGAAAAGACAGCAAACCGAGGCCGATTCTTTGTTTACGTCCGGGAGGGCGAATGGCCGGTGCGAGGGGAGACGCCGGTTCCACGTCGGCCGGTGGTTGAAGCCAGTGGCGAGAAAGAAAACGGAAGAAAGCGACCAAAATCCAACCGTAGACGGCGGCCATCAACAGGCCGGCTAGGGAGATCAGCAAATTAATGCCGACGCTTTGATAATCTCCCTCCCGCCAAGGTGTAATGCTGTTGGAAATACGGTTGTAAATATTGATAAGTGCCCAAAAGAAAATTAAAACAAACGAAAGCGCGGCGAAAAATAGAAATAAATATTTAAATGTATTTTTTAAAAAGTTCATGCCGTTTGTTTATTTAATGAAATTGGTTGCACTCTTGTGACGCGATCGGCACAACTTAGTGTTGGCTTCATGGTAAATGACATTCTGCTGTGAGGTCAACAACCGGGATTTATAATGTTTTTGTGGTCAGTGCCCAATGCGTCCCGAAGGGGGGAGGCGGCAGGGGTGCTGTTTTCCCGTCATTCTTCGTGTAGGATACCGGCCATGAAAACGGGACCGACACAGGCGATCATCGCGGTGACCTACCGCTGCAACGCGCGGTGCGGCATGTGCGACATCTGGCGCAAGGAGCACGCGCCTGAGGTCGAGCCGAGCGTGTACTATCATCTGCCGGCGAGCTTGCGGGAAATCAACTTGTCGGGCGGCGAACCCTTTTTACGCGACGACCTGGAAAAAATCGTCGCGGTCATGACCGAACGGCTGCCGGGCGCTCGCATTTTAATCAGCAGCAACGGCCTTTTAACCGAACGCATCGCGCGCCTGGCGCCGGACCTGCATCGGCTCAATCCGCGGTTGGGCCTGCGCGTCAGCATCGATGGTTCGGCCGCGACGCATGACCGCATTCGCGGCATTCCGGGCGCCCACGAGCATGCCTGGGAAACGCTGGCGGCGGCGCGGCGGGGCGGGCTGCGCGACCTGGGCATCGGCTTCACGATGGTCGCGGGCAACGAAGAAGAAATGCTGCCGGTGTACGAGCGGGCGATGGCCCTGGGCTACGAATTCACCGGGACCGTGGTGCACAGCTCGCCGATTTTTTTCGGCGAACACGACGCCCAGGAACCCGACCGCGAGAAAGCCGGCGCCGCCTACGAGGAACTGCGCCGCCGGCAACTGCGCTCCTGGAAACCGAAGAACTGGTTCCGCGCCTATTTCACCGGCGGCCTGCGCGACCTGGTGCGCGGGGCGGCGCGGCCGATCCAGTGCGAAGCGGGCACCGCGTTCTTTTACCTCGATCCCTACGGCACGGTCTTTCCGTGCCACCTGCGCGACTGGCCGCTGGGTAAAATCGAGGAAGGCTACGACCGCCTGCGCGCGCAAGGCGCCGCCCAGCTCGAACGCGTCACCGCCTGTCGGGCCAATTGCTGGATGACTTGCACTGTCGCGCCGACGATGCGCCGCGACCTGTGGTGGACCGCGGCGCGCGTGTCGGTCGACCGGGTCAAAGCCTTGGTAGGGTGGTATTGATGCGCGTCGCCATGCTCGGCCTCAAGGGTCTGCCGGGCACGTATGGCGGCGTGGAACGTCACGTCGAGGAACTCGGCGCGGCGCTGGCGGCGCGCGGCCACGAGGTGACGGCCTACGTGCGGCCGTTTTACACCCCGCGCGAAATCGAAGTGCGCGGCGTCCGGACCCGCCTGCTGCCGACGATCCACACGAAACACCTCGATGCGACCGTGCACACGTTTCTCGGCGCCTGGCATGCCGGCTTGTCGGCGTTCGACATCGTTCACTTTCACGGCATCGGCCCGGGGGCGTTCGCGCCGATTACGCGGCTGCTGGGCCGTCCGGTGGTGTTGACGATCCACAGCCTCGACTACCGGCGCGACAAGTGGAACCGCCTGGCGAAATGGGCGTTGCGGCAGGGCGAGCAAGTAGCCGTTCGCGCGGCGCGGCGGGTGATCTGCGTCAGCGAAAGCATCGCCGCCGGTCACGCCGTCCGCGGGAACAAGGTGGTGCAGATCCCCAACGGCGTCGGCCGGCCGCAGCCGCGGGCGCCCCGCCTGATCGGCGAACAGTGGGGTTTGCACGGCGGCGATTACGTGTTGTACGCGGGACGCGTCAGCCCGGAGAAGGGCGTCCATCACCTGATTCGCGGCTTTCGCGCGTTGCCCGGCGATCGGCGGCTGATCATCGCGGGCGGCACCAGCCACACCGACTATTACCTCCGTGATTTGCGGTCAGAAGCCGACGCGCGGGTGCTTTTCGTGGGCTACCAGGAAGGCGAGGCGCTGGCGGAGCTGTACAGCAACGCCGCCGCCTTCGTTTTGCCGTCCGATCACGAAGGAATGCCGGTGGCGCTGCTCGAGGCCTGGAGTTACGCTTTGCCGACGCTGGCCAGCGGCATCGGGCCTTGCCGCGAAATCGGCGGTCCCGACGGCGAGCGCGGCCGGTATTTCGCGCCCGGCGATCCGGCCGACCTGGCGGCGCGGCTGGCCGAACTGCTGCGCGACCCGGCGGCGCGCGAAACGGCGGCGCGGGCGCAGGCATTCGTGTTGGAAAGGTACGGCTGGGAACAGATCGCGGCGCGGGTCGAGGAGCAATACCGGTTGGCGCTGGAGGATCGGTGATGGCCACTTGTCCGCTTTGTCAGGCGGCGCATCGCGTCACGTACTACCGCGGCACCCGGAGCGGCGACGTCCATCGCTGCACGGCCTGCGGTTTCGTTTACGCCGATCCGCGCGGCGAACGCGTCGCCGGCGGCCCACCGGCGCGCACCGACGAGCCGGCGGTTTACCTGGAAAACGCCCGTCACCGCCTGGGACTGCTGCGGCGGTATGGGGGCGTGGCCGGCGGGCGGCTGCTCGATGTCGGCTGTTACGACGGCGGTTTTCTGCTCGCGGCGCAACAATTGGGATTTGCCGGCACAGGCGTCGAGCCCAGCGCACGCGGCGCCGCACTGGCGCGGGAACGTGGGTTGACGATCGTCGCCGCGCCGTTCGAGCGGGCGGAATTCGCCGCGCCGTTCGACGCGATCACCTTCATCCACAGCCTCGAACATTTTGAAAACCCGCGCCAAGCCCTGTCGCTGGCCCGCCGGCACCTGCAACCGAACGGCGCCTTGCTGGTCGAGGTGCCGAATTTCGCCGCCTGGTCGCGGCCGCTCCTCGGTCGTCGCTGGCGGCAGTTCATCGCCGATCACCACCAATTTTTCGAACCGCCCACGCTGCACCGCTGCCTGGCCGAAGCCGGATTCGCCGTCCGTGAAATGCGCCCGGTGAGCAAAATCCTCAGTTTGGGGTTGCTTGCCGACCGCGTAGAGCGGTATTACAACCTCAAAGCCGGCCGGGCGCTGGCGGGTTTGCTCGCCCGTCGCCGGTGGACTGAAAAACAGATCAGCTTGAACCTGGGCGATATTCTGCTGGCCGTTGCCACGGTGGCGCGGGAGCGCTAAGCTTTAGCCGTCGGGCCGGGAGGATCTCGCTGGAAGTTTGTCCATGCAGCGGGAACGCATATCCGGAATGACGGCTTTTTCGGTGGTGACGGACGCCGCCGGGATCCTCGTTTCGTTTTTTCTCGCCTACCTGATCGTCGATTCCCTGAAACAATACCTGCCGGGGCCTTATCAGGCGCGCCAGTTGTACGAATTGGGATATTACGGCTGGTGGTTGATGATCGACCTTGCCCTGACGCTGTCGCTGCTCTATTTCTTCGGTTTTTACACCTTCGGCCGGACCCTGAGTTACTTCGATATTTTGCTCAATCTGGCCAAGGCGCTGGGCAGCGGATTCTTCCTGCTGATCTTCGTCCTGTTTCTGCTGCGGGTGCAGGACGTGTCCCGTTTGCTGCTGGGCACGCACACGCTGGTCAAGTTCATCATTCTGCTCAACCTGCGGGTGCTGCTCAAATCGGTGATCGGCAAGCTGCACGAGCACGGCTACGACCAAATCAACGCCCTGGTGCTCGGCACCGGCGCGCGGGCCACGAACCTCATCCAGCGGTTGTCGTCCAGCCCGGACCTGGGGTATCGCATCGTCGGCGTGCTGACCGAAAACGGTTTTCCGGGCCTGGATCTGGGCCGGATTCCGGTGCTCGGCAAGATGCGCGAACTGCGCGACGTGTTGCTGCGCCAAAGCATCGACGAGGTGTTTTTCGCGGCCTCCATCGAAGAGCGTTTCGACATCGACGACCTGGTGTTCGCCTGCGAGGAAGTCGGCGTGCGCTTTTCGGTGCTGGCCGACTGGTTCCGGCCCAACTTGGCGCGCACCTCGCTGCGTTCGCTCGGCGAACTGCCGCTGCTGACCTTCTCCACAACGCCCAGCCAGGTCGGCCAACTGATGGCCAAGGCGGTGATGGACCGCTTCCTGTCAGCGCTGCTGATCGTGTTGATCAGTCCGTTGTTGCTGGGCATCGCGCTGGCGATCAAGCTGGGCGACCGCGGGCCGGTGTTTTTCCACCAGCGGCGCAGCGGTCTGAACGGGCGCGTCTTCAAAATGTACAAGTTCCGCACGATGGTGCCCAACGCCGAGTCACTGCAAAAAGAGTTGACCGACCGCAACGAGATGAGCGGGCCGGTGTTCAAGATCGCCCACGATCCGCGCGTCACCGGCGTCGGCCGCTGGTTGCGCCGGTACAGCCTCGACGAACTGCCCCAACTGTTTAACGTCCTACTCGGCGACATGAGCCTGGTTGGGCCGCGGCCGCCGATCCCCGAGGAGGTGCGGCAGTACGAACGCTGGCAGCGGCGGCGGTTGTCGATGAAACCCGGCCTGACCTGCTTCTGGCAGATCGGCGGGCGCAACCAGATCGATTTCAGCGAATGGATGGAACTCGATCTGAAGTACATCGACAACTGGTCGCTCAAACTCGACATCATCATTCTGCTCAAAACCATTCCCGTGGTGCTGCTCGGCAAGGGCGCCAGTTGAGCCGTCCGCCTTTTTTCCTCTCTTGAGCCGCCCGCCGATTCGTGCTTGATTGGCCCCGGTATAAACCGAAAAAGGAGCAAGCGACATGGCTTCCCGGTCCGATTCCCCCGCGGCTGCCGGCTTTCGGCGCGAACACGATTCGCTCGGCGGCGCGGACATTCCGGCGGAGGTGTATTACGGCATCCAAACCCAGCGGGCGATCGAGAATTTCCCCATCACGGGGGTGAAAATCGGTCAATTCCCGCACCTGATCCGCGCGCTGGCCCTGGTGAAAAAGGCGGCGGCGCACGCCAACGCGGATTTGGGCTTTTTGCCCCGACCGATCGCCGAGGCGATTTCCGCGGCTTGTGACGATCTGCTGGACGGCAAGTTCCACGACCAGTTTCCGGTCGACGCGTTGCAGGGCGGCGCCGGCACCTCCACGAACATGAACGCCAACGAGGTGATCGCCAATCTGGCGCTCGAACACCTGGGGCAGGAAAAGGGCCGCTACGAATTCTGCCACCCGAACGACCACGTCAACCTGTCGCAGTCGACCAACGACGTCTACCCGACTTCCATCCGCCTGGCGATGTATTCGCGGCTGGACGACCTGACGGCATCCATGGCGGAACTGAAAACCGCCTTCGAGGCGAAGGAGGTTGAATTCGCCGACGTGATCAAGATGGGCCGCACCCAGTTGCAGGACGCGGTGCCGATGACCCTCGGGCAGGAATTCGGCGCCTGGGCGGTGATGATCGGCGAGGACATCCGCCGGCTGCACGAGGCCAAGCAGTTGCTGCGCGAAATGAACCTGGGCGCCACCGCCATCGGCACCGGCCTCAACGCGCCGGCGGGGTACACCGATCTGGTGCGCCAGTACCTCAACCGCTTCGGGCAGACCGACTTCGTCACCTCGGTCAACCTCGTCGAGGCCACCCAGGACGCCGGGTGCTTCGTCCAGCTCAGCGGCGTACTCAAGCGGGTCGCCGTCAAGCTGTCGAAGATCTGCAACGACCTGCGCCTGCTCTCGTCGGGGCCGCGCGCCGGTCTCAACGAAATCAATCTGCCGCCGATGCAGCCGGGCTCGTCGATCATGCCCGGCAAGGTGAACCCGGTGATTCCGGAGGTCGTGAACCAGATCTGCTTCCAGGTCATCGGCAACGACGTCGCCGTTTCGCTGGCGGCCGAGGCGGGGCAGCTTGAACTCAACGTCATGGAACCGGTCATTTTTTACAACCTGCACCGCAGCCTCGACGTGCTGACCAACGGTTGCCGCACGCTGGCCCGCAAATGCGTGAGCGGCATCACCGCCAACCGCGAGGTCTGCCGCCGGTACGTCGAGCGAAGCATCGGCCTGGTGACCGCGCTCAATCCGCTGATCGGCTATGAAAAATCGGCGGCGATCGCCAAGGAAGCGCTGGCTTCCGGCCGCGGCATCGTCGAGCTGGTGGTGGAAAAAGGCATTTTGACCCGCGCCCAGGTCGAGGAGCTTCTCCAACCGGAAAACATGATGCGGCCGCTGGAAAAAAAGAAATAGCGCTACGCGGAATCAAACCCTGATTGTTGGTTGACCGTTTTCCGGCCGTGCCGCAAATTCGCCTTGCCACTGAAAATTATGATGCTATAATAAATTCGTATCCGCCAGACGCGGGATATCATTTTATCGCCTGGTCAGCGTTCGTCGGGGGTGGCGGTCGGAGCCTCGCCCCTTCGGCAGGGCCGGTGCGAGGAAAAAATGAAATTCATGATCAGATTAGGGCTGGTCGTTTGTCTGGGCTGGCTGCTCGCCTTCGGTTCCTGCGCCGCCTCCGGTGCGAACCCGGAACAAGCTCAAGCGGCAGACGATGATCTCGCCGGCGACGGGTCCGACGACGACGCGGCCGCCGACGACGATCGGGACTCTCAATCCGCCACCCTGGATTTCGCTACCCTACCCGACACCGCCGAGGAGTACGCACCGCCGCCGTCGGACGAGATCGGCGTTTTCGTCGCGGCCGAAACGGGAAGCGATCGCAATCCGGGCACCATGGCCGCGCCCAAGCGGACCCTCCGCGCCGCGATTCGGCTGGCCCGGCGAGTCGACAAGGTCGTCTTCATTGCCGCCGGAACCTACCCGGAGTCGATCACCACCGCCGTTTCGCTCTTCGGGGGTTACCGCGCGACGGACTGGGCGCGCGACATCCGGGCCTATCGCTCGATCATTGCGCCGCGCCTGCCGACCGGCGTGACCGTTGCGCCGACAGCCCGAGTGCCGGAGGTGATCCTCGAGGGCCTCGAAATTCATGGGGCCGATGTGCGAACGTTCGATCCGGTCCAGGGTGAAACCGCGATCTCGGTCGCCCTGGCGGTCACCGGCGGAAACGCCGTTCTGGCGCACAACCGGATCGTCGGCGGCACGGCGTCGGATCTCAGCGCCGGCGGGCTGGCGTGGTCGATCGGCCTGCAGGGCCGGGACATCGAATCCATTCAATTGATTGCCAACGAGATCACGGGCGGCGCCGCTCGTGGCTTAAGCGAAGCCCGGACCTGGGGCATCGCGATCGACGGCGATGGCGCGCAAGTGACTGCCATCGACAACCGCGTGCATTACGGCGCCGCGCTCAGCAGCGGCTATTTCGCGAAATCGTCTGGCGTCAGTCTGAGCGGCGATACCGCGGAGACCGCCGCCTTGTTCGTGCGCAACGACATTCGGGTGCGAAATTCCGTCGCCCACCGAACGGCCGACGATACCGTCGTTCTATCCACGAAGGGCGAGGTGGCGCTGACCGCCGTGGGCAACTATTTTTACGCCGCGTCGGCGTACGGGGCGACGCTGGTGGACAGCGCGGGCCCGGCGGTCCTGATTCAAAACACGCTGACGCTGCGCGCCGACGGCATGGCGTCGGCGACCGTCTTTCACCGCCGGGCGTCACTGGTCGACAATCTCTTTTTTCTCGATGCGTACATGGACTCGGTTTTTATTCTGCTGGCGGACGGGGTTTTCGCCACCCGCCTCGTCGCCAACAATTTCTATTTGAACCGGCCCCACGGCAATTTTATTTTTCGCGGTCGCCAGGGCATCGAGGATTTGTCGGTGCTCGAAGATTGCCATTGGCGCGGCTGCGCGGAAGCGCGGCGCAACCGGAACGATCAGCCGCGGTTGGCGGCTTGGGAAGATTTTCACCTCCGGGACGATAGCCCCTGCATCGATCGGGGTGTCGATCCCGCGCCCTGGTACGACGGCCCGGAAATCCGCCGTGACCTCGACGGCCAGCGACGGCCCCAGGGCGTCGGCTGGGATGTCGGCGCGGACGAATACCGGCCGGAGGAGTAGGGAAACAATCGAACATCGAGGAGGGGCGCGAATGAAAACCCGATGGCTTGGCCTCCTCATCATGGCTTGTTGCACAATCCTGATCGACTGCTCGACTGACGACGACGACCCTTCGACAAGCTCAGGGCAGGCTGATGACGATAATGATGACGCCTCCGGCGTCGATGACGACAGCGCCGCCGATGACGATGGTGGTGGGACCGACGACGACCTCGGCGATGACGACCTGACCGACGATGACACCGACCTGCCGGATTACGGTTACGAACCGCCCGTGCCCAGCGATGAAATCGGCATCTTCGCCGCCCAAACCGGCGGCGACGACGCGCCGGGAACCATGGCCCAACCCGTGCGCACCATCGGCCGCGCCATGGAACTGGCGTTCGCGGCGGACAAGGCGGTGTTCGTGGCGCGCGGGCATTACCGCGAAGCCGTGCAGGCCGTGGCTTCGCTCTACGGCGGTTACGAGGAAGCGGGTTGGACCCGCGACCTCGCCGCCAACGCGACCTACATCGAAGCCCCGCTGGATCGGGCCGGAGTGACGGCGAGCGGGACGGCGGCGCGCGGCGAACTGGTCGTCGAAGGCTTTCACGTTCAGGGCGGCTTCGCCCAAGACACCTCGATCGGCGTCGACATCCGGCGCGATGAGGTCACGCTGCGCTGGAACGACATCGCCGCCGGCACCGTCTGGACCTACGGCGGCGGCGGTTTATCCTACGGCGTCTCGGTCGGCGACAGCGCGGCGGTCCTGATCGTCGACAACGACATCCGCGCCGGGAAGGTGTTCGCGCCGGCGTCGTATGCCCAGCCGGTGGGCGTCAATCTCGACGCGGGCGCCGCGGTCACTCTGGTGGGCAATCGCATTCGCGGCGGCGCGGTCCTGCTTTCGCTCGACGAGCTTTCGATCGCCGTGCAGAACCGTTCGGAACTGCCGGTGGTACTGGTCAACAATCAATTAGCGACGGCCCCGTCGCCGTATGCCTACGGCTTTTCCACCTATACCGGCGGCTTGCTGGCGCACAACACCATCGTCATTCGCGACGCGCAATACTTGTCGTACGCCGTGGTGATCAACCAATCGCTGATCGATCCGGAAGCCCAATTGGTGCTCGTCAACAATATTTTCTCGATGGGCGCGCAACCAAACGGCCGGCCGGTCGCCTTGTGCTCCTGGATCAAACACGACCGCATCACCGCGGTGGGTAACGATTTCCACGGGCCGGCGGGTTTTCACCTGATCGAAGCGGACCTGGCCTATTTCGACAATCCGGAGCGGGTCAACGCCTGCCGGTGGACCGGTTGCCGGGAAGCCCACGACAATCTTTCGGCCGCGCCGGAATTCGTGGGCGGTGGCGACTATCACCTGACCGCGGGCAGCCCGTGCCGCGACGCCGGGATCGATCCGACGCCTTGGTACGACGAGTTGTGGGTGCGATACGACCTCGACGGCAATCCGCGCCCATGGGGCCCCGGTTGGGACATCGGAATGGATGAATACAAGGGGCCATGACCCTCGCTTGCGGCGGTTGACGACCTCCGATGGACCGAAAATTCACCACCAATTCTGTCTTATTCGCATTCATTCGTGTGCATTCGTGGTTAAAAACCACGCCTTTCTCCCGCGTTCCGCGGGATAGAGACGTGGCACACCGACACTCTTTTTTCAAATGAAGACAGGATTGGAACCACGAATGAACACGAATGGGAAGAAATTACCAATTTTAATTTGTGACCTTCATTCGTGGTGATTGACGACTCCCAATGGACCATACTTTCAACCGAGGAACGAGGCGGAAAAAGTTTACGCGCAGAACCAGGCGTTGTCGCCTTCGCGGTAGCCGAATTCGGCCAATCGCGGCCGGATCAGGTCGCGCGCGCCGCGGCTGCCGACGTAGACCAGCAGCGGCAAGCGGGGCAGCGACGACAGCGCCGCGGGCGCCACGACCGGCGCGCCGCCGTGCACATGGCCGATCTTGCGCGGGTCGATGTCGATCCAGGCCCGGATGCGAACCCCCAAGGCTTGCAACGGCCGCACGGCCCGCCGGCTGCCCGGACCGGCGCCCCAGACAATCACTTCCGGCGACCCTTGCAACGGCCCGGCGGCCAGGTACTCGGCTTTCAGCCGATGGAACGCTTCGGGCCCGTAGCGCGGATCGATCCGACTGGCCCGGCGCGGCCGGTCGCGCCAGAAATAAAGCACCTCGGGAACCTTCGCCATTTTCGCGCCCGCCGCCGCCAGGCGCAGCAGCAAATCGTAGTCCTCGGGAAAAGCGCCGGCGCGCCAGCCGCCGAGGCGGCGCAATCGATCCGCCGGGCAAAGCAGGGTGGGGTGCACGACCGGGCATTCCACGAACCGCTCGCGGTGAATGGCTTCCGGATCGACGAGCGAATTGACCCACTTGGCGTAAGTCGCGTAACCGCCCGCGTAGGTTTCGCCCGGCGGCGGTCCGATGAGGCAGGAAACCAGCGTGAGGGCCGGATCGCTTTGCAGCAAGGCGAGTTGTTTTTCGAGGCGATCGGGAGCGCAGCGGTCGTCGGCATCCATCCGCGCGAGGTAACGACCGCGCGTCGCCGCCAGCCCGGCGTTGAGCGCGGCGACGATGCCTTGGCCCGGCGAGGCCAACAGGCGGACGCGCTCGTCAGCCGCCGCCGCCCGGCGGGCGACCGCCAGCGTATCGTCGGCGGAGTGATCGTCGATGACGAGGATTTCCAGATCGGCGAGTGTCTGGCGGCGCAGATCGGTCAGGGCGTCGTCGAGCGTCGCCGCCTCGTCGCGCGCCGGCAGCAGGACGGTGATCAGCGGGGCGGCCATGCGGGCGTTCAGTGCACCAGCGGCCGCAGTTGCCGCAGCCGCAACGCGACCTGATCGCGCGGCATGCTCCGGTACGGTTCGGGCAGCAGGTCGCGGTTCGTGCATTCCATCACCGCCGCCAGGGCCTGGTACTCGATCTCCTCGCCGTAGACGGGCGGGATGAACTGCGCGAAGGCCTGGGCGAAATCGGCGGCGTCCACCGTCTGGCTGCCGCGAATCGCGGCGTGGCGCTTGGCGCGGATGCAAACGGCCTCGAGATCGGCGCCGGAAAGGCGCGGCGATCCGGCGGCCTGGTACGGCTCCTCGACGGATTGCACGTCGGTTTTGATCTTGTTCTTGCGGACGATCACCGCATACAGCGCCTGCCGATCGGCGGCCGACAGCGGGTGAAACAGCGGGACGTGTTCCTCGGCGCGGCCCTGGCGCTTGATGTCCACCGGCAGCAGGTCGGGGCGGGCGGTCATCAAAAACCAGATGACGCGGCCGCGCAGCGTGGTGTCGGCCATGAAGGAGGCGATCGTGCCGAAGATCCGGCTGCTGGTGCCGCTGTCGCCGGAGGCGTCGCGGTCGCCGATCCAGGTGTCGGCCTCGTCGAGGATCACGCCCAGCGGCCCCATGGCGCGGAAGATGCCCAGCAGTTTTTGCAGGTTGGCCTCGGTGACGCCCTGCCACTGGCTGCGGATGTTGAGCAGCTTGACGCAGGGGATGCCGATCTCGCCGGCGAAACAGGTGACCAGAAACGTCTTGCCGGTGCCGACGGGGCCGCAGATCAGGTAGCCCATCGGAATGACGTCGAGCCGGCCGCCCTTGATCATTTTGGCCATGCCGCGCAATTCGGTGACGACGGCGTCGGCGCCGGCGACCAAGTCGAGGTTGAACTTCGGCTCAATGAATTCGAGCAGGCCGTAGCACTCGGCCTCGATCAGTTCCTTCTTGCGCTGCATGAGCGCGCCGAGGTCGAGGCGAACCCGGTGGCGGATAGCGTCGGCCAGCACCTGCTGCACGTGAACCCGCGACAGGCCGCCGGTCAGTTCGGCCATCGCCTCGTGACCGATCGCCGACAGTTCGTCCCAATTTCGCTCGGCGGTCTGTTCGGCGATGAACTCCCGCCGCTCCGCCGCGTCGGGCAGCTCGATCTCGACCGGCACTGAATACGGATTGCGCACGAGATCCTGGTTGAGCCGGGAAAGCTGCTCGGTGATCAGGCAAACAGTGACGTCGGCCTGCAGAAACGACGGGTCGTCGGCCCAGTTGCGAAGGTAGATGAGCGTGGCGCGGTCGCCTTCGGCCAGACCCCCGGCGTCGCTTTGCGGCGCGATCAGTTCGGCGTATTCGACGATCAGCGCCAGGCTTTTGCGCTCGGCCAGGCGGGTGCGAATGTAGCGGTCGATGATCGGAAACAGCTTGTACGGTTCCTTGGGCACCTGCAGGATCAGCGGCTGGCCCGGCGTATTCTGGACGGTCTGGTAGGCCTTCAGAAACGCGGCGAAGTCGTTGGCCGTTTCGTTGTTCGCGTAGGCCAGGCCGGAGGCCCGGTCGTAGTGCAGCACGAAATCGCGTCCGGCGAACAGGCTCTCGGACAGGAACGTCTTCAGGTTGTGAAACTCAGTCCGCGCCTGACGCCGCAGCGGCACCAGGTCGCGGACGTTGCCGTGCAGGATGAACTGGTTGACCGTGTGCGTGGCGTACTTTGCCGCCAGTTCCCCGGCCCAGGCCGGCAACGTTTTCAGGTATTCCGGATCGATCATGGCATCCCCCGTTTCCCGATCCATAACAAAAGATTCGCCGATCGGCAATCAAGGCGCGGGGCCGCAGAAACGGCAACGGGCGACCGCGTCGGGTCGCCCGCTGAAGGCGGTCGCGGCGCGAACGTCGCGCCGGTTATTCGTCGGCCTGTTCGAAGCGCGACAGGCTCATTTCGGCGACGTTGAGCCGGAACGAGTTGTTGAAATCGGCCATCGTCGCGGCGATCACGGCCTTGCGGTTCTCGGTCAGGAATTCCAGCAACTTCGAATTGAATTCCTCGACGCTGCCCAGGGTCAGGCACGACGAGGCGCCCGCGGCGCGCGCCGCGTCGATGTCGATGTCTTTGCGGGCGACGGCCACCACCAGCGGCCCGCCGAGTTTTTTCATCAGCGGGGCGAAGCCGGCGAAGTCCTTCGGTTCGATCGCGTTGCCGCCCAGCAGGAACAGGATCGGTTTGCCGTCGAAGATCGCCAGGAAGTTGGTGATGTTGTTGACGGCTTCGAACTCGTAGACGTCGCCGATGTCGATGCCCATTTTCAGCAGCAGGTCGAGGGCGAAAACCCGCCCGATCCAGCTTTTGCCGAGATAAACGCGCTTGTCCTTCGGCAGGATGAACAGGCGGCGAACGTTTTGCATATCCAGCTCGTCGCCGTTGACGTCGCGCACGCCGGCGGCTTTGAGCGCTTCCAGGCCGGCGCGATCCTTGGCGCGCAGCACCGGTTGGCCGGTATGCTGGCTGTAAACGACGATTTCCTCGGTGAACAGATCGGCTTCGAGCAGCTTATCGATGAAGTATTCGATTTCCTCGGCGTCGTCGCGTTCCTCGAGCCACTGATCGACGATGATCTCGCCCTTTTTATCCTGCAACGCCTTGAGGAACGGTTCGAGTTTCTTTTCGCGCAGGACGCTCGCCATTTCCAGCTCGTAGGCGTTGGGCGCCACGGGGTGCTGGCCGTCCAACGAATCGAGGTCCAGATCCGTGCCGGTGGGCTTGTTCCAGGTGAAAGCCTCGGCCTCGTATTCGACTTCCATCAACAGGGAGATGGTTTCGCACAATTTGTCCAGTTCGGTTCCGGCGCTCATGCCGATCGGGGCGATGGCGCCGACCTCGAAGGCGATTTGGGGCACGTAACTGACGGCGCCCGGATCGGCGAAGGGATCGCCGCTTTCGCCCACGACGCGTTTTAAAAAGACCTTCAGGTAGAGCAAGCGTTTGTCGTCGGGAAAGAAAATGTCGCCGGTCACGTTGTCCGGCGCCGTGGTAACGCGAGACGACGGCACGCCGAACAGGGAGGCCGCTTTTTCGCGCACGCTGTTGAGCATGCCGACAAAGCCGTCTTTCGACAGGCCTTCCATCAGGTGGATGAAATCGAAATTTTTGATCGTGGCACTGGCTGTTTTGCGGACCATCTGGAGCAGCATGCTCTCCTCCCGGTGCTCTTTAAAAGGATCTGGTAGCTGTTTAAATGACTATAGACATGATGTTTTTTCGTTGTCAACAAAATCGCGAGGCCCGTTTCGCGTTTCTTGCCCGCCCGTCGCCGGCTGGAAAAGCGCCGGCCGGCGGACGGCGGCCGCGTCAGCAGCCGCAGGCTTCGGAACTCTCGTCGTCGTTGTCGTCGTCGGACGGGTTGGCGTCGTCGTTGTCGTCGTCGGTCTGGTCGTCGTCGGCGGCATCGTCGTCGGCGCTGTCGTCGTCGGCGTCCTGGCAGGTCGGGTCCGCGGCGTCTTTCAGGCCGTCGCAATTGTTGTCGACGAAATCGTCGCAGATTTCCACCGCGCCCGGGTGGATCGCCGCGCTGTCGTCGTTGCAGTCGCCGGAGCAGAGGAAGTAGCCGTCGCCGTCGGCGTCGACTTCGCCGTCCAGCAGTTGGGCGTCGCAGTTGTTGTCGACACCGTCGCAAACCTCGTCGGCGCCGGGGTAGACATTCGGATCGTTGGGCCGGCAGTCGCCGTCGCATTGCGGGACACCGTCCTCGTCGGGATCGGTCTCGTTCGGCGGCAGCACGTCGTCGCAATTGTTGTCGACGCCATCGCAGATTTCATTCGCGCCGGGATAGGTTTTCGGGTCTTCGGGACCGCAGTCGCCTTCGCAGGCCATGTAGCCGTCCTCGTCGGGGTCGGTTTCGTCGGCCGGGACGACCTCGTCGCAGTTGTCGTCGATGCCGTTGCAGGATTCGGTCTGGCCCGGATGGATGGCGGCGTCGTAGTCGTTGCAGTCGTCGCCGCCGCATTCCGGCTTTTCGTAGCCGTCGCCGTCGTTGTCGCAGGCGTTGGCCAGGAATTCATAGGCCGCCACCACGTCGATCCGGCCGCGGCCGAAGGTGTTGTCATCGCCCGCTTCGCCCAGGTCCACCGCCGTGAAATAGAGCGCCATCTTGAGTTGCTGCACGGTCGCGTCCGGGTAGGCCTGGCTGAGCAGCAGGATAGCGCCGGAAACGTGCGGCGTCGCCATCGAGGTGCCGTCCATCTCGGTGTAGCCGCCGGGGATCGACGAGCGCACCGCCTGGCCGATCGCCGAGACCTCGGGCTTGATGGTGGCGCGGTCGCAACGCGACGGGCCGCGGCTCGAGAAGCTGGCGATCCGGTCGCCGGACGGGGCGAGCGCGCCGATCGCGAAGGCGTTGTAATCGGTGGTGATGCGGTCGGCCGGCGAGCGCAGCGTGCCGCGGAACGGCCCCTCGTTGCCGGCGGCGAAGGTGACGACCACGCCGGCCATCTCCGCCACATCCATCGACGCCCAGAAGGTGTCGTCGCAATACGGGAAGCCCGAAATGCCCCACGAGTTGTTCACCACGGCCGGCACGTCGTCCATCGTGCCCGGGTTGTTGTCGGGATCGGCGAACCATTCGAACGCCGCGACCGCCTCGGTGTAAATGTTGACCGTCGGCACGTCGACCACCGCCGCCGCGATCCACTGCGCGCCCGGCGCCATGCCGATCTGGTTGTCGCCGTCGTCGCCGCCGACCATCGTGCCCATCGTGTGGGTGCCGTGCTCGCCGCTGTCATAGGGGAAATCGGCGTGCTGCCAGGGGTCGTACCAGCATTGCGAGGCGGGAGCGGAAAGGCCCCGCCAGCGCGTCGCGAAGGCCGGGTGCGTGCCGTCGCAACCGGTATCCATGTCGCCGGCGATGACGCCCGTGCCGTCGATGCCCAGGTCCCACAATTCCGGCGCGCGGGTGCTTTCGATGCCGGGTTCGATGCCCTTGGGGCCCTTCTCGTCACCGTCGGCGATCCGCACCGGAGCGATCGATTCCAGCGGGTAGTCGAAATAAATGCGGTCGACTTCGGGTCGCTGGCGAAGCAGTTGGTAGAAATCGGCCGTGGCGCGCACGGCGAAGGCGTTGTCGATCCAGTAGGCGCGATACGACTGCACGGCGCCGAGTTTCTGATAAGTTTCGAGGAAGAGCCGCAGCGGTTCCTGGGTCTGCGCCGCTTTGTCCTGCAACGTGGTAATGACCTCGAAATGCCGCCTGGAGCGCGAGGCCTTCATGGTGTCGAGGCGATCCTGCAGATCCCGCAAATCGACGCGATCGGCCAGTACGACGTAGCTGCCCACCATTTCTTTGTCGGCGGCGTTGTCCAGCGCGTCTTCCAGGGTCGGATCGACCCAGGCGGCGAACGCCTGTGCGAAGGTGAAGGAAATCAGCGTGAAGAAAAACAGGAAAAGAACTTTTTTCATGGCGGGCTCCCCTGCGAGTACCTGGCGAAATCGGATCCGGTCATCCGGAGCCAAAAGCAAGGCATTGTAAGAGCGGCCGAATCGGCGGGCAAGACGGGGAAAGGGACGTGTATTAGCTTAGCGACTTTGTCCCCTGTAACTGCTTAGCGATTATGTCCCCCATGAAGAAGGACATGATTTCGATGACTCCCAAGGAGTTACAGCGGATGAGGTTGCTGGTCTGCGTCCTGGAGGGGCAGCTGCCCC
>JAAYVF010000067.1 GCA_012517325.1 Myxococcales bacterium
GCCGCCGCCAAGCCGTGCTTCGACATCACCTTCGTGATCGCGCTGGTCAGCGTCGTCTTCCCGTGATCGATGTGGCCGATCGTCCCAATGTTCACGTGCGGCTTCGTCCGCTCAAACTTGGCCTTTGCCATGATTCCCTCCGGGTTTTCAAAAAGTTCGGTTGCCTTGGATGTTACCCAGCAACGTGTTCTTTCCGCTCTGATTCTGGTTAATGCCTGTTGCGAAATCGGCCGTTCGGTGTGTTCCTGGTCGCTCGCGTTGCGGTGAGCGGGAAACGGGGTTCGAACCCGCGACCCACAGCTTGGAAGGCTGTTGCTCTAGCCAACTGAGCTACTCCCGCGCAATCGCAACGAAATCCAGGAGGTCATCACCGCGGCTGATTTCCGGTCGCCACGTCCCTCCAGGCGCTTCTATTTCAATTGGCGAGAGGTGGATTCGAACCACCGTAGGCTGCCGCCAGCGGATTTACAGTCCGCCCCCTTTGGCCACTCGGGTATCTCGCCAAGGTCTTGCTGCGTTCGAAAGAGCAATCCTCTCAAAAGCTGGCGAAGGGACTTGAACCCACAACCTGCGCATTACAAGTGCGCTGCTCTACCGATTGAGCTACGCCAGCATACAGGTCTCGTCCCTCGCGCCTTCGAGGGGCTGAAATTATAGGCAAGTCCAATTTTGTGTCAAGGCCTTTTCTCGAAAAATCTTTCCTACCGGCCCCGCCCAAAATGACGGTCCTGCCTACGCATTCGCATGATGTCGTGGGGAATCCCCCTCGCTACTCCGGTCATCATTACCCAAACCGGAATGGATTTCAACGGGGGTGTCGGTGAAACCGACCCGGATCAAATGATCGTCTAGAGGAAAACCTCCAAAACGAAAAAGAGAGCCACTAATAGAAGGAAAGAAGCGAGGTTGGCCAGAACCAGCCGCCGGCCGGGAAAGAGATGACTCCACGGATCGGACACGAAACGAAGCAGAATTCCTTTGTCTTTCCGAATCAGTAGGAAATTCAGCGCTAGAAGAATCAGCAACGCCGGCAGCCAATAGGGAACACCGAATAATTGAAAAACCATCTTGGGTTCATAACTGAAAAACTCAGGTAAGCCAATGTAAAATAAGGAAAAAACGGCTCGGTTGGCGGCATATCCGAATAAAAGAAAGGAAAAACTGACGAACTCCAGCCAAACGGCGAGGCGGAAATAGGCCTGATATTCGGCCTTGTTGACCGGCATTTCAGATCCCCTGTCTGAGGCGATCGGCCAAAATATCGCCGTAGGGCAATTTCGCGACTTTGGCCGCGGCGGCTTCGACGTCATAGGGCGCGCGCCGCAATTCCACCCGGTCGTCATCAATCATTAAATAGGGAGCGCCCGGTTCGCCGTCGCGCGGCTGGCCGCTTCCGCCGGGGTTGATCAGGTATCGGTTTTCCTCACGCAGACGAAACCGTTTTTCGGAGAGCGTGGAAACGATCGTGCCGTCCAGCCGATAGACCGCACGCCGATGGGTATGACCGAACAACACCGTCCGCGGCGCCTGCAGCTTCTCCATCAGGAAAAAATTGGCCTGGATGACCATTTGGCTCATCAGGTATTCGTCGCGGTTGCGTAAAGATCCGTGCACGGCCCAGATGTCCTCGGTCAATTTTCCCTGGGTCGGCAACTCGGCCAGCCATTTCTTGCTTTCGGGACGCAACTGGCCGCGGGTCCAAAAAATCCGGTCGGTCGCCAGAGGATTGAAATCGAGCGGCTCCTCGACGCCACTGGCTACCGCATCGTGGTTTCCCTGAATGCACAAACCGTTCAAACCGCGAAAACGGTCGATACATTCCTGCGGCTCGGCGTAATAGCCGACCAGATCGCCCAGGCTGACGTAGCGATCGATTTCCAGATTGCCGACATCGGCCAGAATCCCTTCCAGCGCCTCGTAATTGGCATGAATATCGGAGACGACGACGAATCTCATTCGGTTGCGGCTCCATTATCGCCCAGGAATCGCGCCATCAGCAGCGCATCGTTCCGCGGTCCATAGTAACCACGCAATCGCTGGATCATAATATAACCGAGCTTTTTATAAAGGGCGCCCGCTTCCCGGTTGTTCACCGCCACGTGAAGGAAAACGAGTTCGGCGCCGTGGGCAAGCAGTTTTTCCTGCGCCGCTTCCAGCAGCGCCGTCCCGATCCCCTGCCGCCGCCGTTGCGGTTCGATATCCAGCGTCACGATCAACCCTTCGGAATCGCCTGCCTCGTGGTCGGCCACCACGAAGCCGGCCATGCCGTCCGCGCCGGCGGCGATCAGCTTCACGGCGGCTTTTTCAAAAAGTTCGGCCATGGTTTCGCGGGAAAAGGCGATGTCGGGCGGAAAGCAGATCTGGTCGAGTTGCCAACAGGCTTCGACATCTTCCGGCGTACCCGGACGGAGGCGGATCTTCATCGCACCTGCCGGGCGACGAACGCGGCATCGACGACGACTGTCTGGCCGGCGCGCTCGGGCGCCTCGAACGACAGGTCCGCCAGCACGGCTTCGAGGATCGTTCGCAAGCCGCGCGCGCCCAGTTTGCGGCGCCGGGCCTCGGCGACGATGGCCTGCCGGCCGTCGTCCTCGAGGACCAGCCGGATGTCGTCCGCGGCGAAGAGTTCCTGGTATTCGCGCCAGAGGGCGTCGGGCGGATCGACTAGAATGCGGCCCAGTTCCTCGGTCGTCAGCTCGCTCAGTTCAATCACCACCGGCAAGCGCCCGAGCAACTCGGCGAGCATGCCATATTCTTCCAGGTCCTTGGTTTCGATGCGCCGGCCCGGTCGGGCGTCGTCTTTTTCCAGGAAGCCGACCTCCGCCTTGTAGCGGCCGCGGCCCAGATCGGTGAAGGTCCCGGCGCAGATGAACAGAATGTCGGTCACGTCCACTTGGACGAAATCGTGCTTGCTCCAGTGCTGGGTGACGTTGAGCGGCACGAAGACCTTGTTCGCCTCGAGCAGCTTCAAAATGGCCTGCTGCACGCCCTCGCCGCCGATGTCGCGCTGGCCGGCGCCGGTATTGCCGAAGTGGTTGCGCCGTGAAATCTTGTCGATCTCGTCGACGAAAACGATGCCGTGCTGCGTGGCTTCCAGATCGCCCTCGGTTTTGAAGAGCAACTCGGCGATCATCACCTCGACGTCCTTGCCGTAGTAACCGGCCTCGGTATATTCCGTGGCGTTGACGATCACCAGCGGCAGATCGAGGATGCGCGCCAGTTGCCGGGCCAGGTGCGTTTTGCCGGAACCGGTGGGGCCGATCAGCAGCATGTTGCTCTTGCGCAACAGCGAATTCGGGCCGGATTGAATGCGTCGCCAGTGATGATAAGCCGCCACGGCCACGGCCCGCTTCGCCGTTTCCTGGCCGATGACGTACCGGTCGAGTTCCGCGTAGATTTCGCGCGGCGACAGCGACGGCTTACCGAAAGTGCGTTCGACCATCGGCTATTTGTCCGATTCTTCCTCCAGCAATTCCTCCAACGCCTTTTCGTCGCTCTTGGGCTTGGGCTTCGGCGTGGGAGTGGGCGCCGGTTTTTTCGGTTCCTCGGCCTTCGGATCCTTTTTCGGTTCGGGGGGCGGCGCGGTCGGCTCGGGGGCCGGCGTCGGCGAGGTTTCGAACGAAGGGAGCGCGTTTTCGAGCAGGGAGCCGATGGCTTCCAGCGGGGCGGGCGTCGGTGGTTCCGGCCCCATTTCCTGTTGGATGACCTTGCCGAGGTCATCCGTTTTTTCAGTCGGCATTTGTTTTTCGCCGAACGGCCGCCACTGGTACTGGCGGATGCCGACGGCCAGGATCACCGTCGCGACGGCCAGCACCAACAGCAGGCGCCAGGCCACGGCCAACGGCAGATTACGGGGCATCAGAGCCATTCGCTTCGTCCTCTTCGTCCGCGAAAGACAGCAACAGATTCATCTGGCGATTGGCGACCGAAGGCCGATCCGTTTCGGCCTCGCGCCGCAGCGGCTCACGCTCGGCCTGCCGCGCCAACCGCGCCATTTCCTTGAAAATGCTCGAACCCTTGACCATCGCCAGGGCTTGAAAAACGGTGCCCTGGGCGCGCTCGTCGTACTTCACGCCGGCCAGCGCTTCGGCCAGGATGTCTTCCAGGTAGACAACCCGGATCCCGAGAAGTTTCAGTTCCTCCTCGGCTTCGCAGGCCAGGGACGGGCTGCGCATCGAATAAAACAGCACTTTCTCCGGCACGCCGGAGAGGCGGAATTGCCGGGCGGCCTTTTCGAGCCGTTCCGTCGCGAAAGCCCGTTCGAGCAGTTTGCGGTCGCTCTGGAGATGACTGCGGATCAGGCTCGGCGTCAAGTAGGCGCCGACATGCCACCAACCGCGCACGACGCCGAACACGGCGGACTCGTCGCGGTTCGCGTTGATCCGCACGCCGAACGCGTCAATGGCGACCGAGCCGTCGAGCGCCACATCGACCGAGGCCAGGTAACCCTGCTGCTCCAGATGCCATTTCGCCAATTGCCGGTCAAACATTGCACGTCCCCCTTCCCGGCCACCATCGTAGCGTCCCCTGAAACCGCGAATCAAGTAGCCGCTTGATTTGTCCCGTGCGGCCCGCCATCATCAGGCCGAACAATCAACCCGGAGGCGAACATGCGTCGCTTTTTATTGCTGAGCCTGGCGGCCGTAAGCCTGTGGCTGCTGCTGAGCGGATGTTTTTCCAACAACAATTTCAGTCTGCTGCCGGATTACGAGGACAAGCTGTCCACGCGGCTGGTCGCCAAGCCGATCAGCGAGGACACCAAGGACCGCATTCTGATTCTCGACGTCGAGGGCGTCATCGCCGAATGGGGCAGCACGTCGATCTTTTACGACCACGAGCCGACAACGACGGTCATCCGGCGCAAGCTGGAAAAAGCCGCGCACGACGAGCGCATCAAGGCCGTGGTGCTGCGCGTCAACTCGCCCGGCGGCACGGTGACGGGCTCGGACATCGTCTACCGCGACCTGCGCAAGTTCAAGGAACGCACCAAGCTGCCGGTCGTGGCGGCGTTCATGGGCGTCGCCGCCTCGGGCGGCTATTACGTCAGTTGCACCGCCGACACGATCGTGGCGCATCCGACGTCGATCACCGGCAGCATCGGCGTGATCATGCATTCGTTCGGTTTCGCCGGCCTCTTTCAGAAAATCGGCATGGAAAGCCGGGTCATCAAAGCGGGCAAAATGAAGGACATGGGCAATCCGTTCGACGAAATGACCGACGAGGAGCGCCAAATCCTGCAGCGCATCGTCGACGAATCCTACGAACGTTTCGTCACGGTGGTGGACGAGGGGCGGCCGAACCTGAACCGCGAACAGGTGCTGGCGTTGGCCGACGGGCGGATTCTGTCGGCGGCTGACGCGAAGCGGGTCGGCCTGGTGGATCAGCTCGGCGACCTGGACGACGCGATCGAGGAAGCCAAGCGGCTCGCGAAAATCCGCGACGCCGGCGTGATCCTCTACACGACCAGCAAAAAGCCCGATCAGAACATTTACAGCCTGAGCCGGGCCGAAGCGCCGCGCCTCAACCTGGACATGAACCTGATCGATTACAACCAGCTGATGGAAATGGCGCAGCCGCGGATTTTGTACATGTGGATGGGAATGTAGCGCCTCAGGCGAGATACAACCCGAGCAGCCACAAGCCGTAACCGGCGACGAACAAAGCCCCCCAGGCGAAAGCCGGGCGGGCTTTGATTTTTCCGGCCGGCGCCAACGCGCGCCAGATGAAACCGAAACCGGCGCCGACCCAGCAGGCGAAGCCCGCCAGCGCCAGCATGGACCAGCCGCGCGCCGGGTCTTCGTTCTGGCGCAAAAGGGCCAGGTGGCTTTGCTTCATCGTTTCGTCGCCGGTAAGCAACGCGACCAGCGCGGCGATGTGTTCCTCGCTTCGGGCGATGATTGCCGCGTAAGGCTGGTACAAACCGCGCTCGGCGTAGAGGCCGCTGCGCAGGATCCGCCAGGCATGCAAGGCGCCTTCGCGATCGCCGCTCGCTTCCCGTTCGCCGGCGAGACGGGTCAGCGCCGCCACCGCGCCGGCGGTGTGCGGGCTGCCCGGCCAGTACATGTGCAGCGCGCGGTCGTAAAAACCGATGGCCTCGTCCGCCCGGCCGGCGCGCGACAATTCCTCCGCCCGGTGAAAAGCCTGCCGGCCGTCGAAGTACACCCGCAGCCAGGCCATGAACAAAACCACCAGCCCGAGGAATGCGATCCAGCCGATTTTCCGCGCCAATTCAGCCCCCGAACAGATGAATGCCGCAAGCCAAGCGAAATGAGCCGCCCGCGATAAACACCGGCCGGCCGCTACCGGAGCGATCGTCCGGTTTCGCTCAATCCCGAATCGAGAAGGTGTAGGTGAAGCCGTCGGAGACGATCGCCAAGTTGTTCTTCACTTCGTAAAAGCCGGCGTCGATCCGGCGGCCGAGTTTTTCCTGGCCGATCACCTGCCCGTCGGTGTTGAGAAAACGCGCGACGTAGAAGGAATTGCGGTCGCCCGAGCAACGCAACAACAGGGCGACAATGTTTTGCGAGGACACGTACCGCGAGAATTCGACCATCATGTTCTGGCAGTGACCGGCCGCGATCTGCCCGAGAGTCTGCTTCCAGACCGGTTCGAGCGTCGCCGGATTGATCGCCCAGATTTCCGGGCCGGCTTCGGCGGCGACCGCCAAAAACAGCCGGTTTTGCCCGGGATCGATCCCGACGTATTGCACGGCGGCCTTGGCATCGAGCACGCGCGGCTTATCCGAACCGTAGCTGTAAAGCGACAGCAACTTGCCGTCCGTCACGGCCAACTGCGCCTCGCCGGGCAGAAAATACAAATTGCCGCCGTGGAGGTCCTTCACTTCCCAGCGACTTTCGCCGCCGCTGTCGAAAACCCGCAACAGCATGCTCGAACCCTGCCGGAGCAGAACGGCAATCGAGCCGCGGTCGCCGGCCGCCAGGGTATTGACGTTGACCAGGTTGAGTTGCTTGATCACCTTCAGGCGCGAATCGTGAAAAGTGACGGTGAACGACGGGCCGATTTTTTGAATCGCCACGACCCGTCCTTCGGGAGAGAGAAAAAACCGGCCGTTGGAAAACTTGTGATCGACCAGCGTATACCCGTCGCCGTCGCGCACCGTGAAGGTGGCCGAATCGTCCTGATTGAGCCCGCAACAGGTGACCAATTGCGCCACCGAGCCGTCGGCCAATTTGACGACCTTGGTATCCTCGATCGGATACGAAACGCCGATCGATTGTCGCTTTTCGATCAGCACTACCGAACGCGCCAGGCCGACGCCGGCCGTGATGAGAATCAGCGATAAGATAAAAATAGCGCGACGCAAAACGTTTCTCCCCCATTTGGCACGCACCATGTTATCACACAATTATCGGGAATCCAGCGGCCTTTTCCGGCCGGCCCGCGATTCAGTCGCCGCAACCCGAATCGTCGTCGTCCCCCGCTCGATCGTCGGGCTCCGGCGGATTCGCATCGTCGTCGCCGGCGTCCGTATCGTCGTCGTCCGACGGGTCCGGCTCGTCTTGTTGATCGCAGCCGTCCAGACCGACGTACATCCGCCCGCTCGCGGTGAAACACAGGTCGTTGACGCGAATCTCGCGATCCCAGCCGATCGAGGGTTGCTGCTTGGTGTGGTAGACGATCTTCAAACTGCCGTCGGGCGCCGTGACCGCGCAATTGTGCCCGGGGCCCCAAATGCCGGCCGCTTCGTCCATTTGCAGAATCGGGTTGCCTTCGTATTCGGTAAACGGTCCGAGCGGATTGTCGGCGACGGCATAACCGACCGCGTAAAACGGCATGTTGGCGCCCCAGCCGCTGTACATCAGGTAATACCGGCCGTCGTGTTTGACCATCCACGGCGCTTCGACGGTGAACAATTCCCAGTTGAAAATTCCCGGTTTCACCAGCGTCTCGGGCGTCCCCTCGGCCAGGGTCGTCATGCCGGTCATTTCCATTCCGCAAAGCGTGGAAAACGGCCGATAGCCCGCGAAATAGAAAAACCGCTTCCCGTCCTCGTCCTGAAAGACGTGCGCGTCGATCGCTTGTCCGGCGACATTGCCGTAACCCAAACCGACGAACGGATGATCGGCGACATCCTCAAACGGCCCGAGCGGACTGTCGGCCACCGCGACGCCGATTTCCTGGCTGGCGGCATAGTAGAGATAGAAACGCCGGCCGTCGGTGTGGACCTCGGGTGCCCAGATGTCGACATTGTTCCAGACGTCGGGCGATTTCGGTTCCCAGACGACGCCGGCATAGGACCATTCGACCAGATCGGTGCTGGTCCAGCATTCGAAATCGACGTAGGAAGACGTGACGTACAAGTAATAGACGCCGTCCGCCGACAGCACCATCGGGTCGGCGGCGGTCTCGCCGTTGGGCAATTGGAGCGGCGGGCCGTAATCGGCCGCGGCTGCCGTAACGAAAACCCAGCTTACCAAAACAACCCAGAGCAGTCGTTTCATTCTCACCTCGGCGAATGCAAAACGTACCACTTTGAAATCGAAGGCGATTTTGCCCGTTTTGCCGTCCTCGGTCCAGCCAGTAATAAACCCGGTCGCGCGGACAAGAAAAATTTTCGTATCTTCGTTATTGAACGCTTGGGTTGGCGAAATGTTCATGCTAATATTTTTCGTTCACTGGGGGGTCAGGGGAAAATTCTGAAAAGGATTGCCGTCATGTCGAAGCAGATTCGCCTGCCGATTCTTTGGGTAATTCTCGCCCTTTTTGTCTCTTACCTGGCGATTTCCTGTGGGGATAGTACCAATCAGACCGATAACTCGGAAATCGTCGCGGCTAAATCAACGGGCGATGACGATACCAGCGGTGACGCGCCGGCGCCGGTTCTCGGCAACGGTCGCGCGGACGTCTCGGCTCCGTTCAACGTCGCGGAGATCATCCGGCGGGTTCACTTCTCCTTCCGCGAAAACGAGACCGGCTTCGTGGGTGGCCACACGACCTACGCCGTGCGCGTCAGCCATGCCGGCGCTTCGACCTTCACGCCGTTTCTGCCGCTCGACCGCGATTCCGGCGATCCGAACGAAGACGTCGTCCAAGGCGCCCCCTTCCAGTTGGCGACCAAGAGCATCCGCCTGGGGCGAACGGACCTGGGTGCGGCAGCGACATCGATCGAAATCAACGATGACGGTTCCCTGACCGTTTGGCGCGGCGATGTCGCCGAATGGCTGCAGAACGCCGACGAAGGAACCGAACAGGGTTGGTATTTCGAACAGCGCCCGGTGGGCGGCGGCGATCTGGAAATCCGGCTGCAGGTCAAAGGGTTGCCCTTCATCGGCCGGACCGATCAGGGCTTGCACTTCGCGGATCCGGAAACCGGCCTGGGCTTCCGTTACGGCAACGGCCTGTGGGTCGACAACCGGGGCCGCGAAACCGAAGTCGCCGTTCGTTTCGAAGCGGGACAGATCGTACTGACCGTGCCGGCGGAAATCCTCGCCGGGACCGCATTCCCCGCCGAATTGGATCCCTACGTCACGCCGGAATTCGGCATGGACAATCCGATTTATCTGTTGGCTCCCAATCGGCAATCCGCCCCGTCGGTGGCTTATGACGGCAGCCGCTACCTGGTGGTTTGGGAAGACCGGCGCGCCAGCACCGGCAACCTGCTGTCTGACGTGTACGGCGTGCGCGTCACGCCTTCGGGCGCCTTGCTGTCCCCCGGCGGCATCGTCATCAGCAACGCGGCCAACAACCAGCGCGCGCCGGCGCTCGCCTTCGACGGCACGAATTTCCTCGTGGCCTGGGAAGACAATCGCGGCGCCGATTACAGCATTTACGCCTCGCGCGTGGATATCAACGGCGAAGTGCTCGATCCCGGCGGCATTCTGGTGAGCAGCGCCACCGGCAACCAAAACAATCCGGCCGTCGCCGCCAACAACGGCGGCTGGTTCGTCGCCTGGGCCGACGGCCGCGGCGCGAACGTCGATCTCTACGGTTCGCGGGTCACCGCCGACGGCGTCGTCACCGACGACCCGGCGACCGGCATCGCCATTTCCACCGCGACCGGCGATCAGACGATGCCCGCCGCCGCCTTTGACGGCACCAACTACTTCGTGGTGTGGGACGATCAACGGGACGGCACCTACAACGTTTACGGCGCGCGCGTTTCGACCGGCGGATCGGTGCTCGACGCTTCCGGCATCGCCATCTGCACCGCCGCCAACAATCAGCGCGTTCCGGCGGTGGCTTTCGGCGGCAGCCAGTATCTGGTCGCCTGGATGGACAACCGCGGCGCCGACTGGGATCTCTACGCGGCGCGGGTCACCACCGGCGGCGTCGTGACCGACACCAACGGTTTTGCCGTCTACAGCGGCGCGGGCAACCAGCAAAGCCCGTCGATCGGTTACGACGGCACCAACTACCTGGTGACCTGGGACGATTCGCGGGCGGGCGGCTACAACATTTACGGCGCGCGCGTTTCGAGCGCCGGCGCGGTGCTCGACGCATCCGGCATCGCCATCTGCGAGGCGGCCAACGATCAATACGAATCGTCGGTGGCGTTCGACGGCACCAATTATCTGGTCGTCTGGCACGATTACCGGGCCGGCGGCTATCCGGACATTTACGGCACCCGCGTCAGCACGGCCGGGGCCGTTCTCAATCCGGCCGGCATCGCGATCAGCCTCTCGGCCAACAACCAATACTGGTCCGACGTGGTGCCCGACGGCACCAATTTCATGGTGGTCTGGGAAGACATCCGCGACGGCGTCAATCACGACATTTACGGCACGCGCGTCTCGGCCAACGGCACGATTCTGAACCCCTCCGGAATCGCGATCTGCACCGCCGCGAATACGCAGGAGCGGCCCGCGGTGGCCTTCGGCGCCAATACGTATGTCGCGGTCTGGTCCGACTATCGCAACGGCCAGTGGGATGTATACGGGGCGCGCATCAATCTGAGCGGCACGGTTTTGGATCCGAGCGGTCTGGCCATCACCTCGGCGACCGGCGCGCAACTCAATCCCGACATCGCCTACCTGGGCGATTACTTCCTGACCGTCTGGCAGGACAACCGGAACGGCGCGTACGACGTCTACGGCGCGCGGCTCAACGCCTCGGGAACGCTGTTCGATGCCAGCGGCATCGCCATTTCCAGCGCGGTCAACGATCAGATCAATCCGCGCGTCTTCGCCGGCGCGACGCAATTCCTGGCCTTGTGGGAAGACGGCCGCAACGGTGGCAAGGACATCTACAGTTCGCGCGTCACCGTGGCCGGCGGCGTGCAAAGCCCCGGCGGCCTGATCGTTTCCACCGCGGCGGGCGAACAAACCTGGCCCGGCATGACGTACAACGGCACCTATTGGCTGGCGGTCTGGCAGGATAGCCGCAACGGCAACCAAGATATTTACGGCACGCGCATCGCTTCGACTGGCGGCACGGTCGACGCGTCCGGCATCGCGATCAGTACGGCAACCGGCGATCAAACCATGCCGACCACCACCTGGGACGGTAACTATTTCTTCGTGGCCTGGCAGGATCGCCGCTCCGGCTCCACCCTCGACGTCTACGGCAACTGGATCGACAGCGCCACCGCGGCCGTGCAGGAAGGCAACGGCGCCGCGCTGTCGGCCGGCCCGATGGTCGATGAAGGCGGGCCGGTCGCGGTCGGCATCGGCGACGGCAAAACGTTCCTGAGCTATTACTCCTTCGACCTGACGCCGACTTACGGTTCGATCCGCGTTTTCGGCCGGATCGTCACCTACTACCTGACGACGCACGCCTGCACCGAAAACGAGGAATGCAAAACCGGCTTCTGCGTCGACGGCTATTGCTGCAATACCGAATGCGGCGCCGACGATCCGTCCGATTGCCAGGCGTGCAGCGTGGCCGCGGGCGCCACGGCGAACGGCACGTGCACCGTGCTGGACGCCGGCGTCAGTTGCCGCCCGGTGGCCGGCGTCTGCGACGTCGAGGAAATCTGCGACGGCACCTCGGGCCTCTGCCCCGAGGATCTCTTCCTCGACGGCAGCGTCACCTGCCGGGAAAGCGCCGGCGATTGCGACGCCGCCGAGGTTTGCGCCGGCGATTCGGCCGAATGCCCCGAGGATGCCTTCCTCGATTCATCGGTCGAATGCCGCGCGGCGGCCAACGATTGCGACCTCGCCGAATCCTGCCCAGGCGACGCGGCCGATTGCCCTGAAGACCTGTTCCAACCGGACGGCTTTTCCTGCAACGACGATCTGTTCTGCAACGGCGAGGACACCTGCGAGTCGGGCGCCTGCGATCAACATGCCGGCGACCCCTGCACGGGCACCCAGACCTGCGACGAGGAAAACGACATCTGCGTCGGCGACGACGATGACGACGACAATGACGACAACGACACCACCGACGACGACAACGACACCACCGACGACGATACCAGCCCGGACGACGATTTCGCCCCCATCACCGATGACGACCTCACACCCACCGACGACGACGTCGACGACGACACCTCGCCGCTGGCCCCCGATCCGGCCGGCTTGTCGGTACCGCCGAAAGCCTCCGACGACGATGACGACGACGATGACAGTTGTTGCGGCTGTTGAGCACCTTTGAAAATCGTGAAAAAGGCGGTTTCGGCCGCCTTTTTTCTTTTCCCGGGGCCGGCCGCGCGAGGCGGCGGGCGCGGCGGTTGAAGCGGAAGAAAGTCGGTTACAATTAAAGGATTAATCAACTATTGATTTTTCGCCCTTTTCTCCATTATCGTACCAAGCCCATGGAGGCCGCGGCCGGTTGCGGAATGGTATTTTAATGCCGCGGCGGTTTTGCTCAAGCATCACAACCATTCGATGGTTCGAATCGTAGGTGCGGTATGGTGAATCGTGTCAACGTTCTGGTTTTGTTTGTCGTCTCCCTGGTCACCCTGGGAGTGGAAGTCCTGCTCACTCGCATTTTTGCGGTGATCCTCTTCTCGAATCATTCGTTTTTAGCGATTTCGCTCACCCTGCTCGGCACGGGAGCCGGCGCGATCCTGGCCTATCTGAGTGCG
The DNA here is from genome assembly GCA_012517325.1 of Myxococcales bacterium. NCBI lineage: Bacteria > Pseudomonadati > Myxococcota > Myxococcia > Myxococcales > Myxococcales bacterium. Next base: position 12,989 of record JAAYVF010000067.1, read on the forward strand.
AAAACCCCGGAGGAAAAACAAGAAATACGCCAGGCCTGGTTGCTGGTTTTCCTGGCCCTGGCCGTGCTGATTTCGTTCTACGTACTGCTCCAAATCGAGTTCGTGCCCCGCTCGATCACCGATCCGGAAACGGGCGAAATGACCAAGGACCTGACGTTCAATCAGCGCAACGCGATTTACACCATGAATCCGGCGATGTTCGACATGTGGAAGCTCTACGCCGTGGTGCCGGTCATCTTTCTGCCGTTTCTGTTCGCCGGATACATCCAGGCGTTCGTTTTCCGCCACGCGGCGAAAAAATTCGCCGTCCTTTACGGGGTCGATCTGCTGGCGGCGACGGTCGGCGCCGTTTCGATTCCGCTGCTGCTGTATCCGTTCGGCCTGCAGGGAACGATCATCGCGATCGAAATGCTGATTTTCCTGCCGCTGCTCTACATCCTGTTGCTGAACAGGCGGAATTGGAAATTATGGACGGCGATCGCCTCGCCGGTGCTTCTATTGGTGATTTTCCTGGTTTTCGGCGGGTTCACCATCCGCCACGCCGCCGGTTTCAGCGACAAGAAGACGATCCGCGAATACTGGACGCCGATGGCCCGCGTAGCGCTGATGGAATACAAGAAGAACCGCGAAATGTACATGATCGACAACAGCTCGCGGACTTATTACGCCACCTACAACGAAAAGGATATCAAGCGGTACAACGACAGCTTGTACACCGTCCCGTTCGAGATGAAAAAGGACGGTCGGCTGATGGTCATCGCTTCCGGCGGCGGCCAGGAACTGATCATGGCCCATCATTATGGCATCAAGGAAATCGACGCGGTCGAAATCGCCGGCCCGATCATCCGCGACATCGTCAACGAAAAGAAAGACGAGCCGGGCAATCCTTACCTGCTGCCCGGCGTCAACTATTTCATCGCCGACGGCCGTTCGGTGGTCATGCGCAGTCAGAAAAAGTACGACATCATCGAAATGCTGGAAGTCAATTTCCACACTATGGCCGGCCAGATCGCCCAGGCCTGGTCACCCTATTTCGTCTTTACGCAGGAAGCCTTCTCCGAATACCTCGAGCACCTCAAGGCCGACGGCTATCTGTGCTACACCTTCTTCAGCCGCGGCGCGGAGCCGACCGGCGGCGACAAGGGCCGGCGCTTCCGCAGCGTCGTCGCGGGCATGCTGGTTTCGGGCATCAAGGAACCGGAAAAACATTTCGTCCTGACGGCCCGCCCATTCGGCTACGGCTATCGTTCGATGGTCATGGCCAAACCGACGCCGTTCACCGAAGACGAGCTGCTGCAGATCGCCCGCGTCAGCGACAGCCGCAAGGCGCACATCACCATCCAGTATCCCGACCTCGCGCCCCTGATGGAAAAAGGCTTGATCACCGAGGAGGAGTACAACCGGTGGCAGCCGAACAAGGGCTGGGTCAAACGCGTCGCCAAGATGTGCACCGACGCTCGACAACTCAAGGGCTTGTGGTTCAACGTCAAACACGCGCACAGTTTTTCGCTGGGCACCAACGACGACCGCCCCTATCTCTATGGCGCGGGCATTCGCGCCGCCAATTCGCCCCAGGAAAAGCTGATCCGCGACATGTACCGCAACCTGTTCATCATCATGGGCGTTCTGGCGATCGTGTTCATCATCATGCCGCTCGTGGTGAAAAAATCCGATACCGGCGGCAAGGTGCGGATGGACTTCCGCCTGCTGATGATCCTGCTGCTGACCGGCCTCGGCTTCATGTTCCTGGAAATGGCCGGCATCTACCGCTTTCAGCTCTACATGCAGCACCCGACGACGGCCCTGATTACCATCCTGTCGGGGATGATCCTCGGCGCCGGATTGGGCAGTTTGCATTCCGACCGGATCATTTTGGAGAAAAAACAGCAGTCGATCATGCTTTACGCCACGCTTTCGGCGGTTTACGGCGGCCTGCTGCTGGTGCTGGCGCCGATGCTGTTCCACCGGCTGATGCTGCAAATGCCGCTCGCGGCATTGTTGATCGCCAGCTTCATTCTCTTCGCCGGGCTGGGTTTCCTGCTCGGCCACGTCGTGCCGTTGTCGGTCGGCGCCTTCGCCGGCGATCAGGGGCGGCTGGTCGCCTGGTGCTGGGCGATCACCGCGACCGGCTCGGTCTTCGGCACGGTGCTGGCGTCGGTGGTTTCGCGCGAATACGGCATGTTCCTCGTCAGCCTGTTGGGCGTGGCCTGCTATCTGTTGATCGTCGTCACGGTATTGCTGGGCATGGCGGTCAGTCGCTGGATCGGCGGCCGGACCGCGGCGCAGTCATCCTAACGGCGGCGCGGACGCGGAGCGGTGACGATGAATTGGCGTGAGCGATGGACGGCCGCGAAGGCGAACAGCCGCTGGTGGGTGTTCGCCGTGGCGGGCGCGTTCGCGGTGTTGAGCTACCTTTTATTGAAGAGCCATCATCGGCTGATCAGCCTGAATTACTGCTTTTACGCCTGCGGCGCCGCCGCGCTGTACCTGGCGGTGCGTACTTTCATTCGGCCGCGCAACCTGTTGGAGCGCTGGGCGTTTACCCTGGCGCTCGCCGTCCTGGTCATCGGCGCGCTGTACCAGGTCACCGCCGTGCCGCTCGCCCGGATGTACGACCGGGGCGTCATCCGCGCCTGGAATATGTATCACTACTACCTCGGCTCGAAGTACTTCGCCGAAGTCGGCTACACCGAACTCTATCCGCAGACGATCGTCGCCGATCGCGAAATGAAAAACCGCCTGCGCAACGTCATGCGCTTGCGCGACATGACCGATTACGAAGTCCGTTCGGTCGAGGCTCTGGTGCCGGACGAGCCCCTGCCCGCCTTCACGCCGGAGCGTTGGGAACAATTCAAACAGGATCTGGCGGTCTTCATTCCCATGGCTTCGCCGCGGATCTGGCAGCAGATCGTTCTCGACCGCGGTTACAATCCGACGCCGTTCTGGAACTCGGTCGGCCACGTGTTCAGCAACGCCTTCGACATCCGCCGGCGCAGCCAGTTATTGCGGGCCACCTCCATCGACCTGGTTTTGTACGCGCTCCTGTTCGTCGGGGTTTGCTGGGCTTTCGGCGTCGAACCGGCGCTACTGGTGCTCCTTTGTTTTGCCTTGTTGCCCTTCAACCTGCCGCGCCTGATCGGCGGCTATATCCAATACGACTGGATCGCCGCCATCACCCTCGGCGTTTGTTTCCTGCGCAAGCGCTGGCCGATCGCCGCCGCCGTCAGCCTGGGTTACGGCACCATGGCGCGGGTTTTTCCGCTGATTCTCGCCGGGGGCCTGGCTTTCCCCGCGTTGCGGCAACTGCTCCGCGAGCGACGGCTCGACAAGTTTTACTGGAAATTCGCCATCGCCTTTTTCCTGTTCTGCGTGGTCGGGTTGGGCATCGGCTCCCTTTCGAACAAGGGCTTCGGCGCGTGGCTGGAATGGAAAGAAAAGATCGCCACCCACAACTGGGAAATGACCTTCGGCGAGGGGCGAGTCGGCCTGAAACACCTGTTCACCCACCGGTTGGGTGACAACGATTTCGAAAAAGGCACTGCGCCCCGCAAGTCGGTTTATCGCCGGCAACAGGGGTGGTATTACGCGGCGGCGGCGCTTTACCTGGTGCTGTTCCTCGCGGCGGTGTGGCGGCGCAGCCGCTTGAACAGCGTGCTGCTTTCCTCGGCCGTATTTTTCATCCTGCTGGTGCCTTCGCATTATTACTGGTCGATTCTGGCCTTGTTGCCGCTCTGGCGAACCGATCGGGACGGCCCGTGGCAGCCGGCCCTGGTGCCCTCGCTGACCGCCTTCCTCGTGCCGGCCGGTTGGTATCTCAATGCCCAAACCCAGAGCCATCAATACGCGCAATACATCCGCTTCGACGAATTGCTCGCCTGCTGCTACCTGGTGCTGTTCGTTTACCTGCTGGCCGTCAATCTGCGCGACACGGGACTGTGGGCGAAGCTTACCGACAAGCTGCCGTGGCTGAAAAACCCCTTCGCCAAATCGACCGCCGCGCCGACCGGCGTCCTGTTGCTGCTTCTCCTGCCCCTGCTTGCCGTGACGCAAACCGGCTGCGCGAAAAAGGCGGACAAGCCGCGGCCGAATATCTTGCTGATCGTCGTCGACACCATGCGCGCCGATCACGTCGGCGCTTACGGCTACCAACGCCCGACCACCCCGGCGATCGACCAACTGGCGAAAGAAGCCACCGTGTTCACACGGGCTTACAGCCACAGCCCCTGGACCATGCCGTCGGTCGCCTCGATCCTCACCTCGCTGACGCCGCGCGATCACGGCATCATCAAGTGGGAACAGCCCCTGGAGGAACGTTTTCTGACCCTGGCCGAATATCTCGCCGGGCACGGCTATTACACCGCGGCGTTCGTCAGCCACGTCATTTTCGAACCCGAATACCACTACAACCAGGGCTTCGATACCTACGATTATTCCGTGATGGAGAAGGGCGAGCCCGACGAAATCAGCACCGCGAAGGAAATCAGCGACCTGGCCGTCGCCGCGCTGCAAAAGAACACCTACCAGCCCTTTTTCATGTGGCTGCATTATTTCGATCCGCACAACGATTATCTGCTGCACGAGCCCTACAATTTCGGCGGCCAGCCCATCGATTTGTACGACAGCGAAATCCGCTTCACCGACGAGCAGATCGGCCGGGTTTTCGCCAAGCTCCAGGAACTCAAGCTCTGGGACGACACCGTCATCGTGGTCATGGCCGATCACGGCGAGGAGTTTTACGAGCACGGGTGGCGCTACCACAGCCGCACGCTTTACGAGGAATTGATCCACATCCCGCTGGTGATCCGCGTGCCGGGCTTCAAGCCGCAAAGGTTGCCGACGATCGTCGCCGAAAGCGACGTGGCGCCGACGCTGTGCCGCCTGGCCAAACTGCCGGTTCCCAGGGAATTCAAGGGCAAACGAATTCAGTACAAAAAGCCCTTTCTCTCCGCCCCCCGGTTTACCGATCGGGAAAATCGGGTCGTTTTCGCCGAGACATTTCGCTATGGGCGGAAACAAGGTTTGGTTTTCGAAAACTGGAAGTACGTCCACGACCTGAAAACCAGCCGTTTCGAAATGTTCGACTTGCAAGCCGACCCGCTCGAAAAGAACAACCTGGCCTACCAGCAGATGGATCTGGCGAAAAAGTTCAAGGAACAACTCAACGCTTTTTACAAGGTGGGCCGCGCGAAAATCGAGGAACACGAGCTGTCCGATGCATTGAAGAGATCGCTCGATAGCCTGGGCTACCTCAATCAATGAAGCGAATAGAACGCGGGAGGGGCTTGCCAGTTGCCCCTGACTTGGTTAAACGTGCCAGATCAACGATCGATGGAGCGATCCAAGCCCACTCAAGGGGGATATCCATGACGAAATGGCGTTGGCTAAGACCGGCTTGGTTCACCTGCCTGGTGCTGGCGATCCTGATCGCCTTCGCCTTCTCGACCGTCGCGTGTGACAAATCCGCGACGACGAAGAAAGAGCACAAGGCGGAGAAAAAGCATAAGAAAAGCGAAAAAGCCGAAAAGAGCGAGAAAAAGAGCAAATTCGAAACCCCGCTCGATTTCAGCACCCTGCCCGACGATTTCCCGGCGGCCATGAAAAAAATCCACGCCGCCCTGAAGTGGTCCGACCGGAAAAACGCCATGACCGGCGAGCCGCCGGCCGACGTCACCGACGTCCGTCCTTACATGCAACTCATGGTCAACCGGGACATCCTCTCCAAGACCTTCGAACTCGGCGACGGCTTCCTGGTCCGCAATCAGAAGCCGGCGGGCAACTTCAATTATATGTACGACTGGCTGACTAAAACCTGGGTCGCCGACGACAACCAGGTCCGGCAAGGCGGCGCCCTGTGGGGCGTGGCGTTGTGCCACAAATACAAACCGGCCAAGGAAAGCAAGGCCGCGCTGGACAAAGGCATCAAATATTGGTTCGACCAGACGATCCCCGGCCCCGAAGGCTCGCTGACCGTCAAGTACCAGAACGACGCCAACACCGAGACCGGCACCGTGGCCCTGATCGCCCTGTCGATCATCGAATACCTCCAGGTCGAGAAGAACATCCCCGCCGCCTACGAAAAGGAATTGCGGGCCAAGCTGACCGGCTACCTGCACTTCCTGCGCTGGATGCAACTCGACAACGGCCACTTCTCCGAATCCTTCAATCTGGAAAGCGCGAAGCGGAAGGACAAATCCAGCCCGTATTTCGACGGTGAAGCGATGCTCTGCCTCTGCAAGGCCGCGCGCTACCTCGATTACAAAGACCTGATCCCGACGATCGAAAAAGCGGCGCGCGCCACCGCCGAGGACTACACGGTCAAAGCCTGGAAAAGCGATCCGGATTCCGCGTTGACCAAGGGCTTCTATCAATGGGGCAGCATGTCCTTCGTCGAATACTACGAGTCGAAATGGAAGGACTATGAGCTGTTCGGCGACACCACCCAGGCCCTGGCGTGGTGGATGGTGCACACGCACGACACCATGAGCCGGCGTCGCAACCACGCCTACGCACTGGAAGGCCTGATCAGCGCCTATCGCATTTCCAAGCTGCGCAAGGACGTACCGGCGATGACCGACCTGCTCTATGTCATCGACCGGTCCATCTACAAGCTGACCAGTTGGCAGATCGGCGGCCCGCTGGAAAACGTCAACAAGTTCCTCGTCGACAACAAGACCAACGACCCCGTGGCGCTCGGCGGCATCATGAACGCGGCCAAGGCCTATCCCGACAAGGCCCCGAAAAAAGGCGACACCCGCCACGAGCTGCGCATCGACGTCACCCAGCACCAGATGCACGTGGTCACCCTGGCGTTGACGCACGTTTATCCGCCCGACGAGAAAGCCAAAAAGTAGCCGTTCACCGGCTCCACGTCCGGCAAACCAGGCCCCCCGCCCCGGCGGGGGGCTTTTTTATTTCGCCACTTGTTGGCCGCCCTTCGAACCGGTTAAATAGTAGCCATCTCGATGCAGGCGAGGTTGGCCATGCGGACACGAATTCTTTTACTGGCAATTATCGGATTGTTGCTTATCGCAGCCGGCGCTCCGGCCGCGCCCAAAATCAACGTGATTTCCGTCGGCGACAGTTGGGCCAATCAGTGGTGCGAAGACCTGCAATGGGTGATTCTGACTCACGGCGTCGCCGCGAAGGTTTGGAATTTCGGCATCTACGGCACGACCTCCACGATCTGGGCGTCTCCCGGCGCCTTGCTGGAAGTGCAACTGCACTTGCTCGACCATCCCAAAATCGATTGGGCGGTGGTCAGTCTGGGCGGCAACGACCTACTCGACGGCTATCTGCTGGGCGGCTACGGCGAGGCGGTTTTCCCGATCGTCGAGGATTCGATCCGCGTGGTGATCGACGGTTTGCTGGCGATTCGCCCGAATTTGAGGATTTCGCTGAACGGCTACGATTTCCCCAATTTCGAGCACACCCTTGAATGCATCCTGATGGGGCAGGCCATGCTCGGCGGCAATACCTATGATCAAAACCTGCTGATCGCCCGCCTCACGCAAATCGCCGCGGATATCGCCGCGGATTATCCCCAGGTCTATTGCACGGAGCTGCTCGGCACTTTGCAGGAAGCCGACGGCGTCCCGAATCCGCCGAATTATTATCGGCCCTCCCCGGCGCGCTTCTACATCGAAGACGAATGCGTGCATCCGCGCGGCGGCGGTTATTGGTATCTGATGCAGCGCCTCTACGACAACTTCTTCGAGCCGCTCAACGTCGCGGACGATGACGATGACGACAACGACGATGACAATGACGACAATGATGATGACGACAACGACAATGACGACAATGACAATGACGATAACGATAATGACAACAATGATGATTGGGCCGACGACGATAACGACGACAATGACCACGACACCGTGGACGACGATAACGACGACAACGACGATGACAACGGCGACGACGGCTCTTGTGGCTCTTGATGCCGAGTCATTGCGACGATTGTCGATGGAGACCACCAGATGAAATGTAGGATGCTGACGCTGCTTCTGCTGTTGCTGACCGTTTTACCGCTCGCCTGCGCGTCGGATGACGATGACGACCACGATTCGGATTCGGAGCCGACACCGGACGACGACGATGATGACAACGATGACGACAATGACAACGACGACAACGATACCGGCGATGATGACGATGATGACAACGACGACAACGATGACAACGACAACGACAATGATAACGATGACGACAACGACGACGCCTCGCCGTCCTATTTCCCGCTTTACGACGAAGCCGGCCGCGAGCTGATCCTGCACGGCGCCAATTTCATGGCCGTCGAAGCCGCCGGGTTGCCCATCGACTACGAGCGCATGCGCGACGATTGGGGTTTCAACGTCGTGCGGATTCTCATCACCTGGTCGGCGCTGGAACCAGAACAAGGCGTCTACAACTACGACTACCTGCCCACCCTGGTCGATCCGCAAATCCAGTACGCCGCCGACGCGGGGGTCAAGGTCATTCTGGACATGCACCAATACCACTGGTCGTCGTGCTGCGGCGGCATGGGCATGCCCGACTGGACCTGCTCGGACCTGGGCGAAGTGCCTTTCGAGTGGCTGCTGCAATCCGGCCCGTTCTGGAGCAACGAAGCCTACCTCGACGCCTTCGTGGCGCTGTGGGAATACGTGGCGGAGTATTACGCGGGCGACGACCGGATCATCGCCTACGATCTGTTCAACGAGCCGATCGCCGGCCTGCGGACCCTGCCCTGGACGATGGACAATCAACTGCTGCGGCCGCTCTACGAACGGCTGATCGCCTGGATCCGCGCGGTGGACCCGGAGCATTACCTGATGATCGAGCCGGCGATGATCAGCGTCGCCGGTTTTCCGTGCGTGATGGACCGGATCGAGGCGGACAAGCTGATCTACGCCCCGCACCTGTACCCGGGCATGATCGCGGAAGGCGGCGATTACGACTATCCGCGCGCCTGGATCGAAAAGCACCTGGGCAAGCGCGTCGCCGAAACCGCGCGCTTCCGGACGCCGCTGCTCATTGGCGAAACCGGCCTGAAATCCTCCGGCGCGCACGCCGAGCAGTACGCCCGCGACAGCATGGAAATTCTGGACCAGCCGATGGCGCACTGGACCTGGTGGGCCTACGGCTACGACGACGATTCGATGGGCCTCTGCCTGCTGTCCGGCGAACCGAAGGAAATCTTCCTGCGGCACCTGTCGCGGCCCTACCCGCGCGCCACGGCGGGCCACCTCGGCGGCTACGACTTCGACGTCGACACCCTCACGTTCACGCTGAATTTCACCAATGACGAGAAAGCCGCGCCGGAGACCGAAATCTTCGTCAACGCGGCTTATCATTATCCGGACGGCTTCACCGTTTCCTCGACGGACCCGGAAAGCGGTTGGAGTTATGCGTGGGACGCGGACGCGCAATTGCTGACGGTGACCGCCGACCCGGCGACCGCCGCGCACACGATCACGATCGCGCCGCAATGAACCCGGGCTATTTGTAGACCACGACCCAGGACGTCAGCACGATATTGGCGCCCTCGGAAGGATACGGCTCGCCCTGGTAGAACGCGTAATATTCGAACGTGTTGTCCGCGCCGGTCGTCACCTGGCTGGTCACGTCGATCATCACCATTTGCACTTCCTTGCCCGGGCACCAGCCGTCGCGGCCGTACCACCACGTGCCGTATTGGTTGGGCACCGTGCCCTCGTCCACCAGTTCCATGCAGCCGTTGCTGTTGCCGGCCTCCGGGAACTCGCGGAGGTTGTCGGTGTCGTTGACGACGAAGTGGTGCTCCGTATTGCAAAACTCCGCGCAGTTGCCTGGCTCCACGCCGCCGTGGCCGGTGATGACCGTGGCCAGTTGCACCTGAACGGCGTCGGCCGGGATCGCCACTTCGATCGGCGCGTAATTGGTGTTGTAATCGGGATTGAACGCACCGCCCGAGAAGAGGTAGGTCGACGACACCGGCCGCACTCCCTTGCCCTGGGTCGAGAAGCGCAAATCGAGCTTCACCTCGTAGGGCTGCGACGTGAAGAACGCCAGCCGGCGCTGGCCGCCGCCCGCCAAAAGCGGCAGGATGCCGCTGATGTCGTGCACCCAGCGGCCCTCGCGGTGATAGGTGGTGATCCAGCGGCCCAGCTCGACGTCGCAGGTGTCGGGGTCGACCTCGTCGCACAGGTACAGGTTGACGATGTAATCCCAGGCCGGGCAGTCGCCGTATTCGCCGTCGCCCACGCAGCCCAGGTACAGGTCGAGTTCCAGCGTGTCGAAGGTCGCCATCGTCGTCGCGTCGGGCAGCGTCACGTCGGCGTAACCCGTGCCGCTCGCCCAATCCTCGGTATCGAACACGTGGACGACCGTCGCGTTTTCCGCCGCCAGCCGGTCCTCGCGCTCGGCCTCAAAGTTGTAATAGACCGGCTCGTTCGCCGCCATCTTCATGTTCGGTGCGAACCAGCCCATCCCGGAGTCGAAACGGTTGTAGTCGGCGTAACTGCCGATGTAGCGGATGCGCTGGAAGCGGTCGACGCCGACGCCCCACTTCGGGCTGTACATCAGCTCGCCCACCCAGCCCGGCAGATCCTTCGCGTACTCGGTCACGTAGTGGATCCGGCGCGCCCAGGTCGCGGCTTCCTCGGCCGGCAGCGAATTGACGTATTCGTCCACCTGCGCCTTGAGCGCGTCCAGTTCCGCCTGGCGCTCGGGAGCGTCCGGCTCGTAGGAAAGGTAGAACACCTGGACGTTGGCCGGCAGCGCCATCAGGAACGGCGCGACGTCGCGGGCCCACAGGTCGATCGGCCAGCCCTGGCATTGGCGCGGCAGATCCTGAATGAACAGATAGGTCTCGCAGCCGGTGAAGTTTTCCTTGAAGTTCCAGTCGCCGGCGGTCGTCGGCAGGGTGAGGTCGGCGGCCGTCGCGTAAAGGGCGCTGCTGTTTTCGGCGTCCACGAACTCGCGCACCGGCAGTCCGAGTTCCTCGCAGGAGAATGCCGGCGGGGAAGTATCGTCGTCATCGTCGATCGTGGTGTCGTTGTCGTCGTCGGCGTTGTCGTCGTCGGCCGGCGATTGATCGTCGTTGTCGTCGTCGTCGTTGTCGTTGTCATCATCGTCATCGGCGCAACCGAAAACGCCGCCCAGAAGAAACGACAGAAGAAAAGCCGCCGCGATCGTCAACCAGATTGTTTTCTGAGTCATGGTGGTCCGCCCTTTCCCGTTGGTCACATCCGCTAACCTTTTTAGCCGAGCCGGCGTCTTTCGGAAAGGGCATCCTGGTCGGCCTGGAATTGGAATCCGCGCCGGGGGTTTCAGCCGCGGATCATAATGAGCAGCATTTTGAACCGTTCGGGGGCCTGCACCGAGTGGGGCGCGTGCGCCGGCATGAGGACGGTCTGGCCGGCGGCGGCGCGGATCGTTTTGCCGGCGATGGTGAGCTCGCCCCGGCCTTCCAATACTTGCACCACGGCCTCGAAGGGCGCGATGTGCTCGCTCAGGCCCTGCCCGGCGTCGAAGGCGAACAACGTCAGGTTGCCCGCGTCGTTGCGGATCAGGGTTTTGCTGACGATGCCGCCGTCCTGGTAGGCCACCAGATCGGCCAGCGAAACGGCTTCCGCCGGCGGTAGTTGCGAGGTCGCTTGCTGGTTCATGGTCGTTCCTTTTCTTCATCGTGGTCGCGAACTATAATCGCACTATAATCATTGCGTCGGATCGCCGCATCCCGCCGACCCGTCCGGGGAGTATAAATATGCGCGCCTGGGCTTTTCTGACCGCATTATTGCTTATTGTGGCGACATTCTTCGCCTGTTCCTCTTCCGGCGACGATGACAACGACAGTGGCGCCTCGGACGATGACGATAACGACAATGACGACAACGATGATGATGACGACGATAACAATGACGACAACGATTCCGTGGACGATGACGATGACGACGACGATGACGACAATGATGATGATAACGACGACAACGACAATGACGATGACAATGACGACAACGACGACACCTACGTGCCGCCGTCTCCCGTTTACGGCTATTACCAGGAAGGCGGTCCGGGCTCCTGGGATTGGCTGACCGCGCAATTGCCGGTTTTCGCCGCTGACGGTTTGACCCTCTTCCTCGGCATCATGGACACCGACCTGGGAACCGACGGCCTACGCGATTTTCTGCTGGCGGCTCAAACCGCGGGGGTCGAGGTTCGGGCCTGGGTGCTCTTACCCTACGAAGACGGCTATTGGGCGAATGAAATGAATGCCGAAAAATTCGCCGCCGAGGCGCTGGCCTATGCCGATTGGTTCGCCGCCGAGGGGCTGCCGGTCGAATGGATCGTCGTCGACATGGAAATGGACATCAACCGCATCAACCAGCTCAACCAGTACGTGCAAAACGGCCAGTACCTCGAGGCGCTCACGCTGCTCCTGGCCAACTGGAACCCGGAACGCTTCGCCTTCGCCGTCGATGTATACGCCCAATTGGTGGCCGACCTGAACGAGCGCGGCTTCCGCACGATGGTCGTCACCTACCCGATCGTTCTGGACGACCTGGCCGACGGCGACGCCTCGCTGCAGGATTTGCTGGATGTGCCGATCTCGGGCGTGCCATGGCACGAGGTCTCGACGATGGTCTATTCCTCGACCTACGAGGAATACCTGCCGCTCGATTTCACCGCTTACTTCGCCTACGACTACGCCCGCGCGACGGTGGAATATTTCGGCGACCGCGCCTCGATCGCGCTGGGCGTTTCCGGCCAGATGACCGACCCGCAAGTGCTCGCCGACGAGATCGCGGCTTCCAAGGCGGCGGGCGTCGAACGCATTCAGGTTTATTCCTACGCCGGTTCCGCCGGCCACGCCGATCCGGATCTCTGGCACGCGACCTTCACCGCTCCGGCGCAAACTCCGCCGCCCGATTTCCCGACCTGGCTGGTCAGAGAGGGCGGCCGGCTGGTGGACGAGCTATTCTGACTCCGGCGCTGCCATTCTTGGCCGGCCAATAACACGAATTGATAAAAATGACGGCTCGCCAGCGTCTGATTGTTATTTCATTCAGCACAATAGTTGAAAAGATTTGGATTATTCCGGCCGAAAATAGAATAAGCACCTGCTTTATTATCCAGGTCAGTTCAGAAAAATAATCCCGATAAAATTCGTGTGAGAGAATAGGCTCTCGCACTTTTGGAAAGTGGTTTCAGTCCGGGCGGACTGAAATACCACTGCATTGCAACCCGATTGCTTGGAGGTGAAAGATGTCAAGTCATATCGCCAGATTCCCGGAATACGATGCCATCGTCAGTTCGAGCGGCGGAGATTACACCTCGATTGCCACGGCTCTGGCAACGGAAGGCACCGGCAAACGCATTTATGTCTGCTCCGGAACCTATTCCGAGACGGAAGATGTGATGCCTTTAACGGACCAATCCATTCATTTCGAAGAAGCGGATGGCGGTGTGATAATTGATTTGGACACTGATAAAAAATTTCTCATGACCAATGCCTCTGATATTACCCTCGCCGGTCGATTAAAAGTGACCGGGACAGGCGATTCCTCCCTTTATTACTGTTTGTTTAGAGTTATCACCAACGTCAGCAGGATAAATGCCAGTAAATGCAAAATTATAATTCAACCCACGTTAACAACAGGATTAACAAATCATTTTTGTCCAACGTATTTCATGGCAGATTATTCCTCTTGGGATCTTTCAATCAACGATTGGAATATCACCGGTGCAGCATCGAAAAACGCTCAAGGTATCAGCATTAATTCTAAATTTAGTTTCTATCGAGTTTTGATCGACACGTACACCTATGCGATCACAACAAGTGGCTATCTTGATGGTTTGGTCCTTGCATCGGCAAGTGCTTGTTATAATTCAATTGATATTATCGTAAATAGCGTGACAACAACAGGAATTACTGGAAGAGGACGAGGAATTAATATCGTTTCCGGTGCTAGTTATAATAGCATTCGTGGAGTTTCAAGAAACTGTGATATTAACCTACTTGATTCGGGAACCGGGAATAAAACAACCGATTTAGCTACTTGACACATTTATTATATAATATTTTTTGGCGGTTTGAGCTTCAAACCGCCATTTTTATTAATGATGAGTTGGTTGTCGAGCTATTCTGACGGGGAGTCCGTCGATGACGGGCGGCATAAAAAGGCCGGCTCGTTTTTCAGGCCGAAATACGCCAGTTCATCTTTACCGAACCGATCGACGGCGTTGAAGGTTTCCACGCGAAAACCGGCCTGGGACAACCGTTCGACCACGTCCCGGCCGTAGTACCGCACATGGTCCGCCTGGCCGAAATCCTTCTCGCGCGAGAAAGCCGGATTTTGCGACGCCTCCGCCTCCTCGATCGTGCGCTCGCCGCGCAGCGGCACGATGACGATCGCCCAACCGTCGGGGCGCAACACCCGCCGCATTTCCGCCATCGCCCGGCGATCGTCCGGAATATGCTCCAAAACATGGCTGCACAGAATTCCGTCCACCGACGCGTCAGGCAATTCCAGACGGGTGATGTCCATGACGCGCATGGCGGCTCCCGGTGTCAGATCGACGGATAAATAGCCATCGCCGAGCCTTTCCCGCAAATGGGTCGAAAGGCATTTTTCCGGCGCGAAATGCAGAAATTGTGTGTGTGTGTGTGTGTGTGTGAAGGCGACAGCAACGAATAGTGCCGCAATATTTGCCAAACCAACCGATGCCTCTCCAAGGAACCGCAATGCGGGCACTTCGCCGGCCGTGGTTTCAAACCGAAAGGCGCGAATTTTTCCGCTTCCTGGCCGCAGATGATGCATTTGACCATCGCCGTCTCCACTGCTTTTGAATTAGTTTCGGTCAATTGCGGATTTAAGAAAAGCGCTTTTCGATGCAGAAAATCCGCTCGACCCCAACCGGATTCGAACCCGTGTTACCGGCCCAGGAATCCGGAGAGTGGTATCCACCGAGTTAAATTAGGTACTTTACATTCTCGTTTCGAGAGTATATATTTCCCGTATGAATCTGGACCAACCACTGATGGAAAAGGCTCTGGCGACCTTGGGCGCGGTCCTGAAAAGCCGTGGACTAAGGTACGAACTCGTCATCGTGGGCGGCGGCGCCCTGATGCTGCTCGGCGTCATTGCGCGCGCCACCAGGGACATCGATGTCGTGGCTTTGGTTCAAGAGGGGCGTTATCTCGGCGCCGATCCCCTGCCAGAATCCTTGGTCCGCGCCGTCCGCGACGTGGGAACGGTCATGGGTCTCGACGCGGGCTGGATCAACCCGGGACCGACGGACCTCCTGCGCTTCGGGCTGCCGGCAGGTTTCGAAACGCGCCTGATCGATCGACATTACGACGGACTGCTGCTGCACTTGATCGGGCCTCACGACCAGATCTGCCTGAAGTTTTATGCCGCGGCGGATCAAGGTCCGCGCAGCAAACACCTGGACGACCTTCGCCGGTTGACCCCCTCTCGACGGGAGTTGCGGCAGGCGGCCTCCTGGGCGCGAGGGCACGATCCCTCACCCGGCTTTCACTCCCTGACCGAACAGGTATTGGCGGCCTTTGAATCGGAAGAAAACGATGGAACCGCTTAGCAACCGACTACGGGAGCAAATCCTCGACCTGCTCTGGCGACTCTGGACCGAAGTCGGGGTTTCCGGTTGGAGCGAGGGCTATCCGGACGGCGCGATCGATCCAGAGCCGCTCGTCCTTTTTACCGTCGCGCTCGGGGACGCCGACCCGCGCCTGCGCGACGAGGCAACGGATTGGTGCATCCGCTACGGTCACTTTATTTCGGGTACGCGGCTACGAAATTTGCTGACCCGGGAAACCGCCTCGACCCAAAGGAATTTCGGAGAATTCGCGGCCACCGTGGCGGCCCATTCAAAACAACGTTGGCCCGGCGCGACACGCGCCCGCCGCTACCGGCCGACCGGACGTTCCCGCACGCCCGATTTTTCCCGGCCCTCCTTGATCATCCCGCGATTGCAAGCCTTGTTCGGCGTCGGCGCGCGGGCCGAAATAGCCAAGGTGTTTCTTTCCCGACCCAATGAGGCTTTTTCCGCCGCGGACCTGGCCGGCGAAACCGACTTCACCAAGCGAAACATCGCGACGGCGCTGGAAAACCTCCGGATGGGCGGCCTGTTGGAGGCCCTGCCGGTCCGCAATCAACTTCATTACCGGCAAAAATCGCCGGATGCCCTATCCCAATTCGTCGGTTCGCTGCCTCGCGCTTTTCCCAAATGGCCGGGGATTTTTCAGGTGCTGGGGATGCTGCTGGAAACCGCATCAAAAACGGAAAAGCTGGCACCGCTGGTTCGGGAAGTCGAGGTCAAAACCGTCGTCGGTAAACGGACATCGGAAACCCGCGCGGCCGGATTGCCGGCGCCGCCGCTCGACGCCTCGGGACCCGCCTTCTGGCCGGCCTTTTCGGCGTGGACGTTGGCCGTGATCGCGGCACTGGATCACCCGGCCGAAAAATCGGCAGAAAAATTCACCGGGTAATTAAAAAAATCAGGCGGTCCGCCAATCGAACCGCCTGAATCTTCTGCTTCGACCCCAACGGGATTCGAACCCGTGTTGCCGGCGTGAAAGGCCGGTGTCCTGACCGGGCTAGACGATGGGGTCAATTTGTCAATGTCTCGCGGGCCCTCGGGACCGTTGAGTCGTCTGGGACTCGAACCCAGGGCCTACGGATTAAAAGTCCGTTGCTCTACCAACTGAGCTAACGACTCCCAAAAGAGTGGCAGGATTCTATGGAGGCGACCTACCCTTGTCAAGCATCTTTCGGCAAAAAAAATCTTTCGTGAATTCCCCTCCTTTTTTATTTGTTCGCGGCCGCGATCGGGCGCTTTTTTCACCCGGCGCCTTATGCTATGTTGTCACGCGTTTTATTACCGGCGCAACGAGGTCATGGGGTCGCGGAAACGATGAACATTAAAAATTTGCTGATTGAAGCGGTCAACCGTGAAATCGGTTCCTATGAATTGTATCTGCATCTGGCGGGAAAAATCCAAAATCAGGAAGGGGCGAAAACCTTCGATCACCTGGCCGAGGACGAGGAAAACCACCGCCGCATGCTGGAAAGCTGGTGGCAGGCGCGCTACAACGAGCCCCTGCCCGTCGAAAACAAAAGCTTCGAAAAAAGCAAGCTCAAGATCGACACGCAGAGCGGCGCGGTCGACGCCCTCGAACTGGCGCTGGCCCGCGAAAAATCCGACGCCACGCTCTACGAATCGCTCGCCGGCCAGGCGACGAACGCCGACCTGATTCTGCTCTGCAAGGAACTGGCGGCCCAGGAATGGGGCCACTTCGCCACCATCCGCGCCGAGATCAACGCCATCACCGGCGATTTCTACTGGTTCGACATCGGCCACGCCAGCCACGTGGAGGACTGACCGGACCGACAACGGGAGGAACCATGGCGCAGTTGTACGCAGGCTTGACGGTTCTGGAAATCCTGGGCATCGCGATTAAAAAGGAACTCGGCGCCGCTCGCTTCTACCGCCGCACCGCCGATCAGATGGTCAATCCGCTGATCAAAAACCGCTTCCTCGCCCTGGCCAAGGACGAGCGCATGCATCGCGCCATGCTCGGCGCCGAATACAAGCGCCTGACCGGCGAGGCGAAAGAGCCGCCGCTGCCGAACCTGGAATTCCCGAAAGACGAAGAATACGATTTTTCGAACTTCGCGGTGGAGGACGCGCTGCAGTTCGCGATCCGCGCCGAGCGCGACGCCCAGAAGTTGTACGCCGAGGCGGCCCGCGCCAGTCGCGACCCGCGCGGCAAGCGCCTGCTGGATTACCTGGTTGAATTCGAGAAAGGTCACGAACGCCAACTGCGGGCCGAATTGGACTTCTATAAGAAGTCACCGTTGTGGTTCGAGGACACCGAAGACCTGATTCATGTCGGTCCCTAGAAGATTGTCGTCCCGCATGGCGCAAAGAAACATGGCGGCTTATATTTCCATCACACGAGAGGTTTGACACCCATGAAATGGAGCGCGATTGAAATCTGCAAAATCGGCGTAGAAGTCGAACGCAACGGTCGGGCTTTTTATCTGAAAGCGCGGGATAAAGTCGCCGATGAGGACTTGCAAAAGTTATTTTCCCGCTTGGCCGACGCCGAATTGATCCACGAAAAAACCTACCTGCAAATCCTGGAACGGCTCGAAATCGCCGACCCGGCCGAAAGCGAATGCTGTTATGACCAGGAATACGACATTTATCTGGGCGCATTGGCCGATACGCGGGTTTTCACACCGCAACGCACCGTCGATCAAATCATCGCCCCCCTGAAGACCCCGTCCGACTTGCTGCGCGTCGCAATGGGCTTTGAAAAGGATGCCATTTTATGGCTAAGCGAGATGATCAACCTGGTAGCCGACGATGAAAAGCCGGTTATCGAGGAGTTCATCAGCTACGAAAAAGAGCATTTGGCCGTATTAATGACCGAATTGAAAAAATTGTCCGCGTAAGACGAAGCGAGGAGATGAGTATGGGTGAAAAGACGCGAGCCGGACTGAAAATCGCTTTTCAGGCGGAAGCCGAGGCTTATTTCCGCAACCTGGCCTTCGCCGATCAGGCCATCAAGGACGGCTATCCGCAAATCGCCCACATGTTCCGCGCCATCGCCGAGGCCGAAGCGGTGCACTGCCGCAACGCGCTGAAGCTGCGCGGCGTCGTCAAGGACACCGAAACCAACCTGCAAACCGCCTTCGAACGCGAATTGCTGGCGAAAAACGAAAAATATCCGGAACTGATCCGCGACGCCGAGGCCGAGGGCGAACGCCCGGCCGCGCTGATCTTCTCGCGCGCCCGCGACGTCGAGGAAATGCACGCGACCATTTACAAACACGCGCTCGACAATCTGATGGAAGAGCGCGAAGCGCTTTATTTCGTCTGCGGCGTCTGCGGATACATCGCCGAGGGCCGGATTCCCGACGAATGCCCCGTTTGTCAGGCGAAACCCGAAAAATTCCGCGAGGTAAAATAAAATGACGATCGACAAGGAACGTTTGCTGGCCGCCGTCAAAACCATGGCCCTGGGCGAGGTTTACTCCTTCGCGATCGACCGCGAACGAGAAGCGCAATTGTTTTACAAGCAAGCCCAGGACGCCGTGAAAAACCTCGGCGCCAAGTCGATGCTCGCCGAGCTTTATCAAGAAGAAGTGCAGCACGAGCAAATGCTGCTGCGGGCCCGCAAGGCCGAAAAAATAGAAATCGTCGGCCAGGCGCGCGGCTTCGTCGACCTGGGGTTGGCCGACATGATGCCCGACGTCCGCGTCCGCCCGACCAGCACCCCGCAGGAAATTTTGATGGCGGCGATCAAAAAAGAAGCCTTCGCCGAATCCTTTTACCTGGCCGCCGAGGAAGGCACCGACAACCCGGATGCGAAAAAATTGTTCGCGCACCTCGCCGACGAGGAAAACCAGCACAAGAGCATGCTGGAAACCTGGTACGACGACCACATTCTGACGAATAATTGAATATCTACGCCTAGCAACCGCAATCTATTGATAAATAAAAGGCATTTTAATAGCAGAATGCCATAGATATAGTTTATCCGCGCCATTTTCGCCGCTTCTTTCGTTCCAACCGGAATCCTCGTTTAAAGCGAAAAAATTCCCTTGACAGGCTCCAATCGGCATACTACACTCCAATTGGAGTGCAGAAGGAGCCCTAATGGATAAAGTGACGATCAAGATTCCGAGACAGCTTTACGAGAAGATTCAGGTCTTGATCGTCGATTCCGGTTTCTCCAGCCCCACGGAGTTCATTGTCTACGTGCTTCGCGACCTGATCGGCGAACAACTGACCGGCCGGGAAGTTCCCCGCGGGGAAAACTCCGAACTGACGAACGATGAAATTAGCGCCATCAAGCAGCGATTAAGGAACCTTGGATACTTGTAGTTTTACTGTTTTTCGAACGAAAGGGCACGGAACGCCGTGCCCTTTCCGCTAAAGAGGGAGTCGATCCATCATGATCAAAGCGCACGGCGGGCGGTTGATTGACCGGTTCGTCAAAGGCGAAATGCGCGAAGCATTGCTCGCCAAGGCGGCCGAGTTCCCGAAAATGAAACTCAACGAACGCGAAATCGCGGACGTCGAAATGATCAGTTGCGGCGCCATGAGCCCGCTCGAAGGGTTCATGAACCGCGAAGACTACCTGAGCGTCGTGCGCAACGTTCGCCTGGCGTCCGGCCTCATCTGGTCGCTGCCGATCACCCTGGCGGTGAAGCCGGGCGACGATCGCCGGTTCCAGATCGGCCAGCAGATTTCACTGGTCGACGACGACGGCCTCATCCTGGCCGTGATGGACATCGAGGACATTTACGACGTCGACCATGCCGAGGAAGCGATGCGGGTCTACCGCACCAACGACCCGGCGCACCCGAGCGTCGCCTACTTGCAGTCCTACGGCACGACCTACCTGGGCGGCAAGATCACCGCGCTCAACAAGGTCCGGCACGACGACTTCAACGAGTACCGCCTCGAGCCGAAGGAAACGCGGGTGTTGTTCAACGCCAAGGGCTGGAAGACGATCGTCGCCTTCCAGACGCGCAATCCGATCCATCGCGCCCACGAATACCTGCAAAAATGCGCGCTGGAACAGGTCGACGCCCTGCTGATCCACCCGCTGATGGGCGCCACCAAGAAGGGCGACATCCCCGGCGACGTACGGATGGCCTGCTACAAGGCATTGACCGACGGCTATTACAACCACGAACGCGTCGCGGTCAGCATCTTCCCGGCCGCGATGCGCTACGCCGGCCCGCGCGAGGCCATTTTCCACGCCCTGGTCCGCAAGAATTACGGCTGCACACACTTCATCGTCGGCCGCGACCACGCCGGCGTCGGCACCTATTACGGCAGCTACGACGCGCAGAATTTCTTCCTGGAATTCCCGCCCGAGGAAATGGGCATCACCCCGATGATGTTCGAAAACACCTTCTGGTGCACCAAGTGCGGCAACATGGCGTCCGTCAAAACCTGCCCGCACGGCAAGGAAAGCCAGGTCTTTTTGTCCGGCACCAAGGTGCGCGAGATGCTGGCGCAGGGCCAGCGGCCGCCCGCCGAATTCACCCGCGCCGAGGTGGCCGACATTTTGATGGCCTATTACCAAAGCGATCGCGCCAAGGACTGACAGGAGCCGCCCCATGAAAAAGATGGTTGTCATCGGTTTGGACTGTGCGGAACCGTCGCTCGTTTTCGACCAGTTCGCCGACCTCATGCCCAACACCCAGGCCTTGATGAAACGCGGCGTTTACGGCCCGATGCGCAGCACCGATCCGCCGATCACCGTGCCCGCCTGGACCTCCATGATGACCAGCAAGGATCCGGGCCAGCTCGGCGTCTACGGTTTCCGCAACCGCGCCGATTACACCTACAAGGGCCTGTTCTTCGCCAACGACGAGTACATCAAGGAAAAGCGGGTCTGGAACTACCTGTCGCGCGCCCGCCTCAGCTCCTTCGTGCTCAGCGTGCCGCAGACCTATCCGCCCAAACCGCTGCGCGGCGTACTGGCGGCCTGCTTCCTGACTCCGAGCAAGGAAGTGCAGTGGACGCAGCCGAAAGAGGCGGCGGCCGAGATCGACGCGCTGGCTGACGGTGACTACATCATCGACGTCAAGGACTTCCGCACCGACAACAAAGACTGGCTGCTGCAGCAGATCTACCTGATGACCGAACGCCGCTTCAAGGTGTTTCGCGAGATGGTGCGGCGCGGCGAGCACGACTTCTACATGATGGTCGAGATGGGCGTCGACCGCATCCACCATGCGTTCT
Source organism: Myxococcales bacterium (assembly GCA_012517325.1). NCBI lineage: Bacteria > Pseudomonadati > Myxococcota > Myxococcia > Myxococcales > Myxococcales bacterium. The sequence continues at coordinate 34,745 of JAAYVF010000067.1, forward strand.
GGCGCTATCACGACAAGAATCACCGCCTGTACGAAAAAGGCCATAAGTACGAATTCGCCATCCGCGACTACTACCAGTACCTCGACGCGCGGATCGGCGAACTTTTGCAAGTCATCGACGACGAAACCGCCGTGATGATCGTTTCCGACCACGGCGCCAAGACGATGGTCGGCGCGATCTGCATCAACGAGTGGCTGATGTCCAAGGGCTACCTGGCGCTGGCCGAACAGCCCGCGACGCCGATGAGCCTCAAGACCAAGATGATCGACTGGTCGAAAACCTCGGTGTGGGGCGAAGGCGGCTACTACAGTCGCATCTTCTTCAACGTCAAGGGCCGCGAGCCCGAGGGCATCATCGACCCGGCCGACTACGACGCGTTCCGCGACAAGGTGCAGGCCGACTTCGAGGCGATCACCGATGAAAACGGCCGGAACATCGGCACGGTGGTGCTCCGCCCCGAAAAGATCTACCACACGGTCAACGGCATCGCGCCGGATCTGATCGTCTACTTCGGCAACCTCGACTGGCGCAGCGCCGCGCAGATCGGCACCGGCAAGATCCACATCTACGAAAACGACACCGGCCCCGACGACGCCAATCACGCCCAACACGGCATCGTGATCCTGGCGCTGCCGGGCGGCCAGCAACCGCCGCAGCGGGACGGCTATTCGATCTTCGGCGTCGCTCCAACCATTCTGGACTTCCTGGGCGTCGAAATTCCGTCCGACATGATCGGCACCAGCTTTTTGAAATAGAAAGGAATCCCACGATGCAAAAAGGTTTCACTTTGTGGTTCACCGGCCTCTCCGGCTCCGGCAAATCCACGCTGGCCCAATTGGGCGAAGAAACGCTGCTCGAGCGCGGCCTGAACGTCGAAATGCTCGACGGCGATGTCGTGCGCACCAACCTCAGCAAGGGCCTTGGTTTCAGCAAGGAAGACCGAGACATCAACATCCGCCGCATCGGCTTCGTCTGCCATCTGCTCAGCCGGAACGGCGTCGTGGCGATCGCCGCCGCCATCAGCCCTTACAAGGCGATCCGCAACGAGAACCGCAAGCTCATCGGCCGCTTCGTCGAAGTGTACGTCGAGTGCCCGCTCGACACGCTCGTCGAACGCGACGTGAAGGGCCTCTACAAGAAGGCGCTGGCCGGCGAAATCAAGGAATTCACGGGCGTCTCCGACCCGTACGAAGCCCCGGAAAAGCCGGAAATCCACGTCAATTCCGCCACCGAAACGGTGCAGGAATCGCATGACAAGATCATCCGCACCCTCGAGCTGATGGGCTACATTCCGGCGGCCGACGGCGCCGACTACAGCCCCGAGGAAGAAGAGAAGATCAAGAAACGCCTGAAGGATCTGGGTTACCTGTAAGCGATCGACGGGGTTCGACCCGTTTTTTCCCCGGCAAACGGCAGTAGGCCATCCCGTTTGCCGGGTTTTTATTTAAGGCTCATTTCTTGTCGCGCGTGATACGGAAGCCGTAATTCGAATCCTCGCCGCTGCCGCCGGCAGTGAAGAGAAAAAGGTAACCGGCGTGGGACCACTGCAGCCCGGCCCCGACTTTTTTCCCCTCGCCGACGTGCTTTTCCAGCCATTGCTTGAGCAACTGGGCGGTCGGATTCTGATCTTTCATGTAGGCGTCGATCAGCAGGCCGGTCAATTTCCCGTGCGCGTCGAAATCGAAGCAGAGGGTCAGCGGGGCCTGCCCTTCGACCGCCTGAAAATCGTATTGAATGCGCTCCGCCGTCAGGATCGACGGCATTTCGCTTTTAAGGATTTTGCCGAGTGCCTTTTGGATTTCGTCGTGGGTGCTGTTTTCCGTCAGAATCAGCTTTTTCCCGTTTTTGATTTCGATCGGCACCCCGTCGGCGTTCTGCGCGTAGCCGACCGCGACGAACGCCAATAAAAATACCAATACCGCCGTCACCAATCGCATGACACCCCCCGAATGGTGTTGATTCGCTTCGCGCCATCGCCGCACCGGGCGCGATCGATTTTCCCTCCGCGGCCTGACTGATGCAACCGGCCGGCCATGAGCGACAAGATCGCCGGTCACTTTCGGCCCTTTGGAGGCTTGCAATTTTGCATTTGAAATGCATAATTGCACATGGAGGTGTGAACCAATGGCTTGGAAATATCTCCCGCGCGCGCTGGAACCGGCACTGAAAAGGGCCGTCCGGGAATTCCCGGCGGTCGTGCTGATCGGGCCGCGCCAGTCCGGAAAAACCACCCTGCTCAAGCACCTCTTCGGTCGAAGCCATGAATACGTTTCGCTGGAGCCGCCGGACGTCCGCGCCGCGGCCAACGCCGATCCGCGCGGCTTTTTGGCGCTGCATCCCGCGCCGGTCATTTTCGACGAGGTGCAATACGCGCCGGACCTCTTGCCTTACCTTAAAGAAACGATCGACGCCCGGCGCCTGAAATACGGCCAATATCTGTTGACCGGCTCGCAAAACTTGTTGCTGATGGAGCGGGTCACCGAATCGCTGGCCGGTCGCACCGCGGTGCTTCGCCTCCTGCCACTTTCCCACCAAGAGGCGATCGGGCGTCATGACGCGCCTTTGCCCTGGGAAACCGGCAACGGAGCAAAACGGCGGCCCGGTCCCGCCGCACCGGTCCGCTGGTCCGATTTTATCCGGGGTGGCTATCCGGAATTGGTCGCCAATCCCAAGCGGGATATCGGCCTTTGGCACGCGAGCTACGTCCAGACATACTTGGAACGCGACGTGCGTCTCTTGCGTCAGGTCGGCGAACTTGGCCTGTTTCAGAATTTTTTACGTGTGATCGCGGCGCGAAGCGGCGGTTTGTTGAATCTCGCGGACGTGGCCCGTGATATCGGCGTGGCGGTCAATACGGCCAAAGCCTGGCTTTCGGTCTTGGAAACATCCTTCCAGGTGTTCGTTTTGCGTCCCTATTTCACCAATATCGGCAAGCGACTCGTCAAAACACCGAAGGTTTACCTGACGGACGTGGGGACGCTTTGTTACCTGGTAGGGCTTCGCGATCCCGCGCACGCGGCCGCCGGCCCCATGGGCGGCGCCATTTTCGAAACGGCCGTTCTGATGGAAATCGTGAAAACCCTGGTGCATCGCGGCGAGGAACCACACCTCTACTTTTGGCGAACCGCGACCGGTTCGGAAGTAGACATTTTAGTGGAAGCGGGTGGAAAGCTGGTGCCCGTCGAGGTCAAACTATCGGCGACTCCGCAGCCCGAGATGGCCGCCGGGATAAAGTCCTTTCGCGCGGCCTTGGGAAACCGGGCGGCGCCGGGCTTGATCATTCATTCGGGAGATATTCGGCTTCCGCTGGCACCCGAAATCACGGCCCTGCCGTTCACGGATCTCTAGCCACCCGATTCATCTGGATGGCGGATGCGGAGATTCGGCCCTTACTTCGCCGGTTGTTGCACGCCCGAGAGGCGCAGCAGCCGCGCGACGCGGCCGGTATAATTATTTTCGCCGCAGTACGCGGCCAACCCGCCCACCATGTAGCCGTTGTTTTCCTTGGCGGTCAGCGTCAGGCTGTAGGAAATCGGCTCGTCGCCGCATTTGCCGCCGGGCACCGACGGCCCCTGCAGTTTAAGCATGATCATGCGGCCGTTCGCTTCGGGGAACTGCCACAACTTGCCCGACCCTTGCAGCGTTGTCCCGGCCGTCACCACGTCGAACCCCTGTCCCGGAATCAGCGCGCCTTCGAGCGTTCCGTCGGCGTACTGCTTCATTTTTAAAACGGCCTGAAACTCCACCTCGAACGACAAGTTAAACTGAAACAGCTCGACCGGACCGGTCGAGCTGTCGTCGTCATCGTCATCCGCCGCGTCGTCGTCGGCCGGAGCCGCGTCGTCGTCGGCCGGCTGATTGTCGTTGTCGTCGTCATCGTCGTTTTTGTCGCACGCCGCAACCGCGAAAAGCAGCGCCAGAACCAACCAGAGCAAAGCGATTTTTTTCATTGCCGCCTCCTAGCGCGCCAGAACCGGGTGAACGTTGACGCGATCGGCCAGCGTCAGCGCGTCGGCCGCGGAACCTTGCACCACGTAGAAGACCCAGGTGATCGTTTCGAACCACGGCGCCGTCTGATCCTCGAACCGCACGTTGCGCGTACTCGGTTCGATGTACGCGCCGACGTGCTCGTTCGCCGCGTCCTTCACCAGCCATGTGCCGTCGCCCAGGCCGATCAATCCGGTCGGCGCCGGCAGGTACCAGAATTCGAAGTTGAAGTCGGCCCACGGATACGAGCGCACCTCGTCGTCGATCAACGCCGTGGTCGTCAGTATCTCGTCACCCGTGCCCGGGAAGGTGACAAATAGCTCGCGGGCTTTTTTGTTTTCACTGTCGCTGAAGGCGATCTCCAGCCGCCACGTGGCCGGGTCTTCGGATACCTGGAACCATTTGGTCTTGAAGGTCCGGTCCTTGGCCTGCACCAGAATTTGGAACGGCCCCTGGGGCACTTTTTCGCCCGGCTTCTCGTATTCGCCAGCGGTCACTTCGCCGTTCGCCGTGTCGATCAGCACGTTTTCCAGGCTCAAGGCCGTCTTGGCTTCCTCGATGACGTCGCGCGCGATGCGGATCGCTTCCGCCGCGCTGGCGATCACGTACTCGACCTCGCCGCGATACGGGTTGATGCCCGAGCCGTCGGAAACGTCGGCGTTGTGCAGTTGCCGCCAGGCTTCGTCGAGCACCGCCGCGCGATCCAGGCCGGCCTGTTCGGCGATCGTTTCGGCGGCGAGGATTTCCTGGTGCGCCTGGTAGGCTAGCGAACGCACGTGATTGTCGCGTTCGTCCTTTCGCCACAGGCCGCCGCGGCCCAGCCACATCGAAACGCCTTCGGTGCTGTCCGGCTGCCAGGTTCCGTCCAGCAGGCGCGGCGCCGGTTCGGGGTCGATGCCCGCGTCCAGCAGGTCGTTCACGTAGTCGCTGATCGAGCCGATCTTGTAGCCGTCGGCCTCCTTTTCCATCAGGCCGGCCTCGTATTCCGCGACGGAACCTTCCTGGTAGTGGAAGAACCAGGGGAAGTAGGGATCGAAATCGCCGGTGGCCATCTTCTCGCCGTCGTCCAGGAAGCTCCAGTCGACGTATACCTGGTTGACGTCGTCGGACACGCCTTTGCCGCCGGCGACGACATAAGTGTCGCCCATTTGATAAAAGGGCGCGGCGTCGAAATCGCCGTGCTGCCAGGACCACAGGTTTTTCGGCCAGGCGAGGATGTCGTAGCCGGTTTCGGCCATCCGCTCGGTCATGCCCTCGCCCGCCTGCCCTTCCTGGCAGAAGACCACCGGCGAGAGCGTCAGGTCGTATTGCTCGAACACCGCCTTGGCGCGGTCGTTGCTGACCTGCCAATCCTCGTACGGATAGGCGATGAACAACTGATCGGCGTAGTGGAAGCTGACCAGTTCCACGCCGCCGGCATCGACCAGGTCGCGCAGTTGATCCAACACCTCCGGGAACCGCTCGGCCAGCACCTCGATGAAGTAGGCCTGCAATTCGATGGTGAGCGTCCAGTTCGTGTGGTGCTCGAGCAAATCCAACACCGGCACGAAGCTCTCGGTGACGATCATATCCTCCACCTCGTCCGGGCCGATTTCCCAACTGGGGATGTCGATCGGCAACGGCACGAAGCCGTACAAGCCGCCGATCACGTACTGAATGTTGAAGTGAAACATGGACAGGGAATATTTTACGGGATCGGCGACAGCCGCGCCGGCCGGCAATCCGAGCAACAGGATCGCCAGCAGCAACGTCGAGACCAGACGTTTCATGACGTTTCCACCTTCCGTATTTGAAGCTTGATTCAAAGGCGACGCTCATTATTCGGGGCGAACGCCCCGCCTGTCAAATCGGGCGTCAATGCACGTAAGGCGGCTCGTCGTCGTCGCCCCGCACCACGTAAAGGTTTCTTTTCTTGCCGCGCTGCTTTTCCAGTTTGCGGCGGTAATAAACGTTGCGCAGCCGTAAGTACATCCGATCCCAGCGCAGGAAGAGATAACCGAACAGCATGCCGCCGAGGTGGGCGAAATGCGCGATCCCGCTCTGCGACGCCGGATCGAAGGCCATGGTCAGTTCGATGACTCCCATGCCGATGACCAGCCACTTGACCTGCATGGGGATGACGAAAAACAACAGGACCGTCCGGCGCGGGAACAGGATGCCGAAGGCCATCAGAATGCCGTAAACGATGCCCGAGGCGCCGATGACCGGCACCGGCAGAAACGGCGCGAACAGCAGTTGGCACAACCCGGCGCCGACGCCGGTGATCGCCAGGTAGAGAATGAATTTCTTCCGGCCCCACAGTTGTTCCAACTCGCCGGCGAACATCCACAACGCCAACAGATTGAAACCCAGGTGGGTCAGCGAGCCGTGAAAAAAGTGGAAGGTCAGCAGTTGGTAGACGGCGCCGCGCCAGAAGTAGGGCGCATAGAGGCCGAAGATTTCCTCCAACCCGGGCGAACCGCCCCAGCCGCGCCAGAAAATCTGCAGGATGAAACCGGCGCCGCAAATGATCATGAACGCGCGGAGCACCGGCGTGATCGGTCCGCCGAAACGGAACTGCGGCTGCGGGGTTTGCGGGCCGCCGCCCGGATAGAAACTCATTCGCCCCTCCCTGGCCAAGCCGATTTCAAAATGCGCGCCAGCGCGTCGATTTGCAAGGCGGTGGCGCCGAAGCGCGCCCCCAGCGACGGTTTCACGTCCCGGCCGCAGCGAAACACGGTTTCCTGGTTGTATTCGATGCCGAGGGTCAAACCTTTTTCCTCGTAAGCGTCCGCCATGTAGCGGATCGCGTCCTGCGCCTGGTCGGCCAGTTTCAAGATATCCAGCGGCGACCGGACGAACAGCAGCGGATCGCCCTGGCGCACGAGAAAGAAGACCATTTTCAGGTAGGCCGGAATATCGACCAGCCGCAGCACGAGGCGGTAATCGCGTAAATCGCCGACCAGAAACGGCGCCTTGTTCTGCCGCAACTCGTAGTGAAACGGTTCGCCGACGGCCCGCGCCAGGAAACCGGTTCCCAGATCCATGAACCGCTCGAAATCCTCCATTTCGAACAACTCGAACAACTTTTCCTGGATCCGCGGCAAGTCCAGGCGGCCGCGTTCGAAAAAGTCGAAATCGACCGTCACCCGCCAGTTGTCGCCGTAGGCGAAGCGCAGCACCGGCTGCCCGGCGAAACCCAAGGTCAACTCGCCGTCGTGGACCGCGGCGAACCGCCCCAGATGTGCGGCCATGGCATCCGGGTCGCCGGCCAGTTCCGACTGGTGATCGGAAATCGAGAATTCCTCGCCCGGCCGCCTTGCCACCAGGGTGAACTCGGCGGCGAACAGCTTTTCGAGCAACGGCAGGGACAAACGGCGCTCGTCGTGCATGAAGCGGCAGAGCGTGGTGATCATCTTCGCGCTCATGGGCGGGCCCGGAGGATCATTCTTCGCGCAGCGCCCAACGACGCACCTTCATCATCGCGGTTTTGGGCAGCTCCTCGACGAAAACGATGCTGGTCGGGCATTTGAAATCGGCCAGGTGGCGGCGGCAATGCTCGATCAACTGGGTGCGGCTGGGTCGCTCGGGGCCCTTGGTCACCACGTAGGCGATCACTTCCTCGCCCCAGATGGGATCGGGCTTGCCGATCACCACGGCTTCCTTGACTTGCGAGTGCTGATTGAGCACTTCCTCGATTTCCCGCGGGTAGATGTTTTCGCCGCCGCGGATGATCATGTCTTTTTTCCGGCCGCGGATGAAGAAGAAGCCGTCTTCGTCGACGTAGCCGATGTCGCCCGTGTAGAGCCAGCCGTCGTGAAGCGTCGCGGCCGTGGTCTGTTCGTCGTGTAGATAACCGACCATCACCATTTCGCCGCGGACGATGATTTCGCCTTCGGTGCCGGTTGGGACGGTTTGGCCGTTGTCGTCGACGACTTTCATTTCGACGCCGGGCAGCGGCCGGCCGATCGAACCGATTTTCCGCTTGCCGCGGATCGGGTTCGTGCTGCAGGCGCAGGTCGCCTCGGAAAGGCCGTAACCCTCGATGATCTTGGTTTTGTACTTGCTTTCGAAATGCTCGAAGACGTTGACCGACATCGGCGCGGCGCCGCAAATACAGAACCGCAAGTGCGACAGGTCGTACTCCTCGGCGTCGGGCAGCTCGTTCAGAATCGCGTACACCGTGGGCACCGCCGTGAAGCAGGTCGCCTTGTGGCGATCCAACCCCGGCAGAAACTGCCGCGGCGAGAACCCGCGCATCAGGATCATCGCCGCGCCGGCGTACAGCGGCGCGATGAACGTCACCAATTGCGCGTTGACGTGAAACATCGGCAGAACGTTGAGCATGCGGTCGCGCTCGGTGAATTCGAGGTGCTGCACGATCTGCTTCGCGTTGACCAGGTAGTTGTGATGGGTGAGCATCGCGCCCTTGGGCCGGCCCGTCATGCCCGAGGTGTAGAGAATGCAGGCGATGTCCGACGATTTAATTTCGACCGACGGCGGTGTCGTGTCCTCGCTGAGCAGTTCCTCGTAACTCTTCGTGCCGCGCGGCGCTTCCTCGTCGAGGACGAAAACCTCGCGCAGATCGGGCAGATCCATCCGCAGGTTCTGGATCATGTCGACGAACTGCGGGATGGTGATCAGCAGTTGCGCCTGGCTGTCCTGCAGGATGAAGCGGATCTCCTCGGCCTTGAGCAGGCTGTTGATCGGCAGGGCCGTCGCGCCGGATTTGACGATCCCGAAGAAGGTGATCAGCCATTCGGGAATGTTCGGCAGCAGGAACGCGACGTTGACGCCGGTTTTGGCCTTGCGGCCGATCAGCCCGTGCGCGAGCGCGTTCGAGGTGGCCTCGAACGAGGCGTAACTCACTTCCTCGTTTTCGAAAATGAGAAAGGTTCGTTCGCCGTACTTGGCGGCCTGTTCGGTCAGGAGCTGGCCCAGGTTCTTCAACGAGCCCTCCGCTAGGCGGCCGAATGCCGATCCAGCCAACCTACCAGCAAGTCGAGCAGTTGTTCTTTTTGCGTGTCGTTATGCACTTCGTGCAACTGGCCTTCGTAGAGTTGATAAGTCTTGTCGGCCGAGCCCGCGTGATCAAAAAATTCACGCGATCCCGCCGGCGAGGTTAGCGGATCCTCGCTGCCGTGCGTCATCAGCAGCGGCATCCGCAGGGCGCCCGCGCCCAGCAGCACGCGAGCCATCGCGGCCTGGAATTCGACGAAAAATTTCGCGCTGACCTTGTCGTGCACCAGCGGATCGTCGAGGTATTCCTTGACGACCGTTGCGTCGTGCGAAAGCCCATTGGCGTCGATTTCGTTGGCCAGCGTCAGGGTCGGCCAGATTCTGGAGACCAGGGTGCCGAGCGTCGCCTTGGCCTTGGGCACTTCCAGGGAAAGCTTCAACGCCGGGCTCGAGGAGATGACGCCGTCGATCGTGTCCGGATGGCGCAACGCGTAGGCGAGCGCAATCAGGCCGCCGAGCGAATGGCCGTAGACGAAGATCTTCTTGCCCGGATAGGTTTCGCCGGCCTTCACCACCACCTGGTAAGTGTCGTCGAGAAATTGATCGAACCGGTCGACATGCCCGCGCCGGCCGTCCGAACGGCCGTGGCCGCGATGATCGTGCGCGAACGCCGCGTATCCGGCGGGCAGAAACCGGCCGAGCGGATTTTGATACCGCCCGCCGTGTTCGCCGAGTCCGTGGCAGATGACGACCACCGCCTTGGGGTTTTCGACCGGCCAATGGCGCAGAAAAATCTGGTGCCGATCGGCGGCAATCAACTTTTCTTCTTGCGGGTTTGCATAGGGCATGATTCGCCTCGAAAAATGGGATTGGAAATCGCCGGAAAATTCTAGGAGGCTTTGCCGCATAGTGTCAAGTTGTTTGGCGGCGATTTCCGGCAACGACGCGCGATCCGGCCCGCTTCCGCCGCGAAGCGATTGTCAGGCGAAAGCAACCAATTAACTTGCAGGAATTTCACAAAATTGCTAGTTTTTTGCCGTCAGGGGGATTTTGATGATCAAGTGTGATTATTGCGACCTGGACGCCCGCTTCAAAGCCGAGAAGCGATTCAATCTTTTTCGGATTCAACCCAAATATCTGTGCGACATGCACCGCCGCCGTTTCGAACGCCACGAGGACTGGATTCTGCTCGGCGGCCTGCTGCTGGCGATCCTGCTGGGCGTCGGCGGTTTTTACGGCTCGTTCACCATGCGCGAAAACCAGGTGCGCGAGGAAACGGTGCGGCAGCAGGAATATTCGGTCAAAGACCTGGATCACGACGGCCGGGTCACCTGGTTCGAGGAACAAGTCACGCCGGCGCAAATGCAGAATTTCAATCTGACCGGCTATCCGTTTTTCAAGATTCTGTATCCGCCCACCCCGACCAAACCGGTGAAAAAACGGCTGGACGTCGCCGGCTTCCTCGCCGCCGCCCAACCCGAGACGGCGCAAGGGACCACCCTGCTCAAGGCCTTCGTCCACCCGATCCTGATGCGGAATTTTCTGGTCGACCACACCAGCGGCAAGGCCACGCAGCAAATCCGCGCCATCTACCTGACGCACGACGAATTCCTGGCGTTCGCCCTAGCCAAGCCCGGTAGCGAAAGCATCGAAATGATCTGCCTCGAGAAACTTTCGCCCGAACAGGAAACCGAAATCCTGGCCGGCGTCACGGAAGTCGAAAAAGGCAAGTAGGCAATTTGGCGAAGAATGATAGAAAAATAAATCGATAACAAGAATAGCCAATATAAAAATGTCGCCTTCCTTATTGCTCTATAATGTACTAATTATAATCATCAAGCACCTCACCATTATGCATCGATTGCCAAATTACGCCGAATGCCAAAAATGGAAATACAACCACAATTACAATTAGTTACATAACATGGACATCCTTTTGCTCAATAAATGTATCTATTTAAAAAAATCATTGACTTAATGGATTGTCAGGATCAGGATTGATTCGGGTGCTGTGGCGAAATTAAAATGATTTAAGAGTAATAATTCAATGAACATGAAGAGAGAGAGAGAGAGAGAGAGAGAGAGAGTTATTGTCTTATTATTGTGTTGATCGTTGGCTTGATAACCGCATCCATCGCGATTAAGTCCACTTCCCCGGGTAAATCTTCATCGACACTCCTGCAACAATCTTGCGGCGACTCCTATGAAGGCTTGGGTGATGGCGCAACGGCTGAATGGGTCTCTACCGGCTATAAAAGTCTGGATGATAACTATGGCTCCAGCTTGTTGGAAATTCGACTTACCGGCGCGGAACACGATTCGCTTTCCATTTCCGTCGAATATTATGCCCGTTTCGGATCGCTGAATGAACTCATCTACTCAAATGTTATTCAAGCACTGTAGGAGGGCTCGGAAATGAAAAAGGCATTGTTATTCGGAATGATCTTCTTATGCCTGTCTCTGCTGGCGGTCATGTCATGCAACGATAAATCCACCTCGGATGACGACGATGACGCCGATTCCGGGCAGGACGACGACAATGACGACAACGATACTTTGCCCAGCGGATGTGACGACGACACCGCTTACGATCCCACCCTATGCGCCGATAACGTTCCTCCAGTGCCTCTTTCGGCCGAAGTGGAAGTCAACGGACAGATCGTCGAGACGCCGGTAACGGTTCATTGGGACGACGAGATGATGATTTATCTGGAATACGAGGATGAAAACTGCAATCTGGGCGAAGGAGAGGCGTTTCTACTGTATTCCGACTCTATGATGTTCTGGCAAGAAGGGCAATTCATACTGACCCCCTTTGAAGGCGAGACACCTGATAGAGTGATGTTGGGTCGTGTTGCGGTTGCGACGGACGGAGGCCGGAGGCCGACGGGAGCCGCAACCGCGACGGCCGCACCACCCGGGGGTATCGATGTCCAAGGA